>NZ_OZ032161.1:1500000-1584208 GCF_964026575.1 Candidatus Tisiphia endosymbiont of Melanophora roralis | reverse complement strand
GGGTTACCAAGTACAGGAGATGTAAGAGAATCTTCTATTTCAGATTTATTATCTTTTATATATTCGCCAGTTTTTATTTCCATTTCTTGCATTTTACGCTGCTGAAGACCTTCTATTGCCTGAATGATTATTTCTGGATTATTTAACAAATATTCTTTTATAATTTGTTCAGTTTTTTCCACTTCTTCTTTTTTGTCTAACACTTGCTGATCAAGAGTGTTAATCGAAACCGTAGTAGAAGCACTAGGAGTCTTCATAGTTTTATAAGCAAATAATGCTAGAAGAACAACAACAATAATTAATAATACTTTACCAACAACATTATGCATAATATTTTTCTATTAAATAGATTAGTTTGTTATAAATGGTTTATTAGTCCAAGTTATATAGTAGACTTCCTGCAGAATTCGCTTTTGCTGAGGAATTTGTAGGAGACACGGAACCTCGACCCGCAGCGTACTCAAATGTACGTGAGGAGCAGAGTACCGGTATCACGCACAAATTACCAGCAAAAGTAGAATTATGCAGGAAGTCTAGTATATTGGCGTCCATATATGACACTCATGTACCTTATTTCAGCATTTTAGTTACTTTTCTATAATTTTCAAGCATTTTAGTTATTTGCCGATAATTTACTTTACCTATTGGTAGAATTGGTATTCCTTTAACAGGGATAATAACTGGTATATTCTTTTGGTTTGAGTCTATTGAATTTTTATGCATTATTTCTATGAATTTTTCACTATTTATGGTCTGACTTGTGGTTAATAGAAAAATCTGTTTGTCTTTATTATCATCATCAGGGCAAATAGCAACATGCTTACTATCAACATCGATCATATTAGCTAAATCCTCTATTAATATCAGTGACATTACTTCTTCTATTGTAACAAATTGCTGAATATGACCTAATAAGGTAAGATATCCATCTTCATCAATTTTTACTATATCTCCAGTATCATACCATCCCAAACCCAATTCTTCTGATGATGTAGGGTGGATAATTCCAGGATTATTAGAGTGCATATAGCCAAGCATAATATTTGGTCCTTTGATGAATAGTTGTCCTATCCCCTCTATTCCAATAGACCTATTAGATCTCTTTTGAAACTCTACTTCTGCTGGTAATTTATTCGTACTATCGGTACTCTGCTCTTCAAATACATTTGAGTACGCTACGGTTCGAAGCTCCGTGGTTTCTTTAAATTCCTCAGCAGAAGCAAATTCTGCAAGAGGTCTATTGTGAATTGGTCTAATATAATATTCTATTTTAGGCATCAAACGCCCTACACTTCCAGCACGATAATGCATTGGGGTATTACAAGATATTATTGGAGATGTTTCTGACGTACCATATCCTTCAAAAATTCTTATACCAAACTTATCAAGCCATAATTCCCTTGTGTCTTTTCTCAGTTTCTCACTACTGGCAAATACGTATCTTATAGAATAAAAATCGTAAGGATGAGCATAGACAGCATAACCATATAAAAATATATCCGTACCAAACATAATTGTCGCTCCGATATCGTATATTACCTCAGGAATACTCCTATAATGCAGAGAAGACGAGTAAAGAAACACTGGTATAGCATTGAGTGTCATCATTATTGTTCCAGATAAACCAAAACAGTGAAAAAGCGGTAAAGCCATAAAGGCAAAATCATCAGGACTAAAATGTACCTTAGCTAGAAGTTGGCATCTATTAGCCTGCAAGTTCCTATGTGATAATACTACAGCTTTAGCTGTTGCTGAAATACCCGAAGTAAATACTACAACTGATGGATCATTATCATCATAACTGCTACATATGTTGTTGTAATAACTTTGTGGGAAGAAGCTGGCAATAATAGCCTTAATTTTTAAATATAAACCAATTCTTTGTGTTAAATCTTCAAGGTAAATAATTTTTATATTGTCTGCTAAGATTTTTGCCACCACTTCCTGTAATCCAGCTTTTTCAACAAACTGTTTTGAAGTATATACCATTTTAACTGACGTTGTTTTACATGAAGCCACTATATTGCTCACCTCACTCATATAGTCAATCATAACTGGTCGACGGCAGCAGGCTTGCATAGCATAAAAAGTAACCATAGTTTCAACCATATTAGGTAGCATAAGACCTACATAGTCAGCCACTTCTGTATCCTGTTTTATTAAATTTGCTAAAGTAAAAGATCCCAATATTAATTGGCGATAGGTAACAGATTTATCATCAATATCTTGTATTATTTTTTTGTTAAAACCGTAAGCTTTTGCTGTCTCAATTAGAGACTGAAATATAGTATTTTGATAATCAGAGCTTTCAAACATCATATCAGCCATGATATCATAAAGAGCCTGACCTATATATTTACGCTTTTCCCTATTATCTATATTCGGCTTAGAAGGAAATTTTACTGGTGGTAGAATAGTGATAGTAATCTTAGGAAATATCCGTGTTTTTAGTATATTTTTAAGTTTGGAAAAATGAGTAAATTGTGTACCATCTATTCTTACAGGTAGAATTGTCGCATCAGATTTCTCAGCAATCATGCCAGGTCCTTCATATATCTTCATTAAGGAACCAGTAATACTTATTCTTCCTTCGGGAAATATAGCAATTTTTTTATCTTTTTGCACCTCTCTAATCAAAGTTTTTATAGCCATTGCATTAGTGGGATCAACCGGCAGTGTTTTTGCCATTTTTAGAAATGGTCTTACCCACAATGCTTTAGCTATAGTTGTATTAATGGCAAAAGTCATTTCTTCAGGTAGATAAGTTGCAAGTAAGGCAGGATCAATATATGAAATATGATTAGCTATAATTACTGATCTTTTGCCAGCTTTATAAAAATTTTCAATGCCTTTAACTTCCACTCTGTACATACAATCAAAAAGAAATTTTAAAATAGCTCGGTTAACAGCAAAAGGTACTATTTTTACTTCAGGAATTAATTGATAAATATAATAAGCTACCACTATGTTAAGCAGGCTAATAAATAGTATAACGGATGGTATCGAATATTCCCAATAGAATAATAAAGAAAGTATTACAGTAGACCCAGCCATAAATAAAGCATTAACAAAATTATTTATAGCAATTATTCTACTGCGATGAGCTGAGGAGCTAAAATATTGTAATACTGCAAAAAGTGGAACAATATATAACCCCGCAATGGCAGATATAAAAAATAAGTCTATAATAATCCGCCAATTATGCTTTTTAGATAAAAAGACAAATATACTCTTTAATTGTTCCGGTTCATAATGCACTGCACTAATTCGACTGGCAAAAAATAAATCAATACCAAATATACTGATACCAATCGCTGAGACAAAAACATATTTCGTGGTAATCTCATTGCCAAAAATCTTACTACACCAAAAAGAGCCAACCCCTACTCCAATTGAAAATGTTGCAAGGAATAAATTAGCAACATTTTCATCTGCTCCAAAAGTATTTTTAGCAAGAGATGGAATTTGAGCAAGTATTGCTGCACTGATAAACCAAAACCAAGATATACCAAGAATTGCCAAATATACTTGCTTTTTAGCTTGGGCATATTTAATCATTTCTATACTTTCACGAAATAAATTTAAATTTATTTTAATTTCACAGTTAGAGTTATTCGATTTTGGCATAAAATAACTAGCAATAACGCCAACTATAGCAATTATTATCAGAATAGTGATTATTAAATTGCCACTTATGGTGTAGTATCCTCCAATAATAGTACCAACTAAAATAGAAATAAATGTTCCTGCCTCAACGAATCCATTAGCTCCCAATAACTCATTTCGGTATAAATGGTCTGGTAGAACACTATACTTGATTGGTCCAAAAAATGTCGAATGTATACCCATAAGAAATATAGATAAAAAAAGTATTACTAAACTATTATCAAAAAATCCATAAGTAGCAAAAAGCACTATGGATAGTTCAAATAATTTAATGATTTTAACTATAGTTGATCGCTCGTACCTATCAGCCACTTGCCCTGCAATACTTGCAAATATTACAAAAGGTAATACAAAAACGGTATTAGCCGCTAGCACAAGCAATTGGGTTGATTCTACCAATTGACTAGATAGTTTATAGGTAATTAATATAATTAACGCATTTTTTAGTAGACTGTCATTTAGACAACCACAACATTGTACTATGAAGATAGGTAAAAAACGCGTATCTCTAAATAAATATAACCGATTTGATTGCATGTGTTCTCCAAAGACATATTTAGTTGCGGTATAGTATGTAATTTGTTACTCGATAATCAAGTTTTTTCTAAGTCATAACAATTGGCTTATTGCAAGGCAAATTTTTGTGTTAGTTTTTATAATACTGAAACTCTTAGGTTAATAAGGTTATAAAATTTATTTTATAAGTAGTATTAACAGCACTAAAGTATAGGTTTTTTCCTCTGCAAAATATAATTTTTTTAACAATTTTAAAAAACTTGATTATCGAGTGTTACTTTATGTCAAATAATCTGAATCTTTATTATTATTAACATTATGTCTTTTCCCTATGGCAGCTAAAGGATGAATAGAAGCAAGGTGGTCAAATATTCTCTCCTTATACCATTTCTGAAAACTAATCATCACGTCGTCGTACTTCATAATCTCCGCTCCTCACGTATTAGTTGTCACACTACTGGACAAAAAGGTTAGGTTGGTTGCACAAAGTGTAACTTAAACAATTTTATGATTAAGGAATCAAAAAATTGCTTAGAACGACTATAAGCTTGTTTAATTGATCTTATACCTAACTGTAGTACAGAATAACTCCTACATCCTAGCGTTTTCTTCATTTTTATCGGTTGCTCTTGCTCTCCAATTGCTCCTATTTTTATTGCCATTGCATATGCTATAAATAAACATTTTATAAAATTCTCTAATCGCACTTTACTCTTTATATGCGTATCTTCCATTCTAAAACCATTACTTTTGCACCCTTTAAAGGCTGCCTCGATATCCCATCTCTTGAACGTATTTAGTCTTGAATCTTTCATCTCAAAATGATTATATAGTAATTCGGCTAGTAACATAGAGTACCACAGATTTTTTTGTGTTCAATCTAAAATACTCTATTTACTAGCTCTTGCAACCACCCCATCTCTTTTGTCCAGTAGTGTGATTAGTTGTACGCTCCGATACTCGACACTCGTACTCCGAGTAGCAATTTAGTTTTGAGAAATGGTATTAGTTATTGCCTCATCATATCTTGCTTGCACTCTAATCCAAAAACTATCTGATAAACCAAAATATTTTGCTAGTAATAGAGCGGTTTCAGTGCTAATATTTCTTTGTTTATTGAGGATATCTGTTATTCTATTAATGGGTACTTCAATATCTTTAGCTAATCTATAAGCTGCAATACCGAAAGGTTCTAAGAATTCAGTCTTAAGTATTTCCCCAGAATGTATAGGATTAATCTTATGCATGTAAGTTACATTTTATTTATGATAATCAATTATTTCTACTTCGTAAGCATCACCATTGTTCCAAGCAAAGCATATTCTCCATTTATCATTTATATTTATTAGCCTTGTCACCTTGCAATTTCTCTAATCTATTTGCAGTGGGTATAATCAAATCGTCTAAGATATTTGCTGCATCAATCATTGCAAGCTTAATAAGAGCTTTTTGGGATATTTCAAAGAATTTCTTATCATACTTATATTCTTCAAATAGTATATTTGTCTTTTTACACTTAAAACTTTTCGCCATCATTCCCTGACTAACATAAAATTATATTTAATTCATAAATGAGGTAAAATTTTATGTATAGATTCTTTAAGATTATTTTTAATTTTCTGAAATTCTTCCGTGATATTATTTAGTTTACTTATTTTTTCTAAAAATTCTTTCATTTCATTTTTTTTAAGTAATGGTATGTGTATATTACAAAGCTGTTCATAAGTTAAGTTTGCTCTAACAGCTCCATATTTTGTATCGTATTTGCCAATAATGGCTAAATAATATTTTGACTTTAAAATATGTAATAAATATTCGGATGGTAGAGTATCTTGGAATTTTTTTAAAACTCTAAAGACGATATAAATACCACTTACATAACCACCGCTTAAATCCTCAAAGACTAAACCTAAAGAACCAACATTAACCCTATGCGGATTATATACCAAATCTCCAGCTTGAACCTGCTTGTATTTTTGGTTTATGTCCTCACCTTTTAAAATTTCATTGTCAAAAACACCAATACTATTACTTACACCTAAAATTCTAAAATCTGTAATTGGCTGTAAAGACGGCTCTGTTTTTTCTGTTATCTCCTCAATATAATTACCAAGTTTTATAATCTCGCCTTTTAAATTAGCAAAAATATCAAAATAATCATAAATCCATAAACTATAACCATTTTTGGCGATTTCAGTTGATGCTATTATAGCAGACTCAATTTCCAAAACAGTCTTTTTATTATTGAAAGCATCAAGTGCAGCTGGCAAATCATTGTCCTTAATTGGCTTCTTTCTTGAACCAAGTTCATGACCGACCGCATTAACTGCAAAAAAGAACGTGTTTGATATCTTTCTGTTTTTCTCGAAATACACAATGCTTGTTTTTGTTGGTGTGTAAGGTTCAAAAAGCTTTCTTGGCAATGAAATAATAGAAACATTTGATGAGTTATTAAAAATATACTCTCTTACCTTTCCAACATCGCCCCCATCTGAAAGAAAATTTTCTTTTACAAGTAAACAACCTCTACCACCTAGTTTTAAAGCTTCAAAGCAATGCAAAGCACAAATAGCGTCACCATTATTTGATTGAATGGGATACAAATACCCAAACCTTGTTTGTTGCGAATATGGTGGATTTGTAATTACAATATCATATTTTTGATTTACATAATCAGAAATGGTGTCTTGTTTTTTGATATTACTATGTCCATCTCCGAACAAAATCATATTCATTTTTGCAATTCTTGCATTTACAGTAATCTCAGAACCGTAAATTGTTTTTTTTCTTAGAATATTTTGCATCTCATCGTTAAACGAAGTTCTGATTTTTAAATATCTAAACGCTTCAATTAAAAACCCTCCTGTACCACAAAAAGGGTCATAAATGGTTTCACCAATTTTAGGATTAACCATACTTATCATTGTTCTTACAATGTTTCTAGGTGTAAAATATTCGCCTAAATCTTTAATTTTGATGCCTTGGTAAGCATTTTTTAAAAAATACTCAAAAGCATCACCATTCACATCACTATCTGAAGCTGTAAGGTTAAGTTTTGAAAGCTCACAAATAATTTCTTCAAAAATATCAGGTGAACTAATAGGGAATGCTTCGTTAAAAATATCGCCATATTTCTCGTTAATCTTAATCCAAACAACATCTTTTACATATTGATACAATTCTTTTCCTTTTCTCTTAGTAAATGAACTCCATCTAAGATACTCATCTAATGTATTCTCTTCACTTCCACACATCTTTAGAACAGAAATTTCATCAAGAATTTTTAAAAACAAAATATCAGAAAATGCCCCAAATCTATCAAGACCAGCTTGTAATCCATCCTCTCTTAGTAAATTAGCTGCACTTTTAAATACCTTAATAAGTTCGTCTCTTGAATGCTGAATAAAATTTACCGCAGATAGTATTTCAGAACCCTCATTAACAAATCTGAGTGCCGTATGGTGATTTATAAATTGCCTTACATCTTCCCCATCAATTTTAAGATTACGTCCATTATACAAATATTGTGTTTCAATATAACTACCATTATAAGCAAATATAAGTGGCGTATTTAGTGGTTTAGCATACAAATTCAATGCTTGGTTCATTGCTAATTGTATACTTTCATTCGGTTTTTTTGCCTCAATTATTATTATTGGTTCGTTACTTCCTTCCTTGTATAGTACAAAGTCAGGTATTTTACCGTTAAGTAATTCTTTTTGCTTTGTAAGTTTCACTCTTTGCTGAAAGACGTTACATTTTGGGTCTTTCTCATCGACAATCCAACCAAGATTATCAAGTTGGACTAAGATATCATGCATTACAGATGCTTCTAATCTTTTAGTATACATATAGAATATTCCAATTTTACAAAACAGCTTGTTTTACCAACAAATTAAACATATCGTAATTATCTCTGTTATTATATCTAAAACAGAACTCATCAACGTATTTTTGCGAGTGTTGTGATGATACACGGTAATAAATAACCTGAATGCGGTATAACAAGTTATTCCAAATTCGGTTATATCTATAAATATAACAGATTTTTATGATCCACTAATAGCTGTTTTCATTATTTTTGCGGTATTGCTTATTTTTTTCATCCCCTAACCAGTACATTACTATTACTCATTCTTTAAAAGGCTTATTCTTATCCCGAACTAATGGTTAATTGGAACAGAAAGTACTTTAAATTAAGTTAGCTCTAAGGCTGCTTCTTCTAGTACATTAATTTGATCTCGTATTTTTGCCGCCTGTTCAAATTCTAAATTACTAGCCTTTTCATACATTTCCTTCTTTAATCTATCGATATGAGCTTTCAATTTCACTGGATTGTCTAATAATATATGAGTTTGTTTTTTATTATCTAACTTACTATCCAATTTGTCTAATTCAATTAGTGCATGGATATGGTGATTAATTGTCTGCGGTATTATGCCATGTTGCTCATTATATTCCTCCTGAATTTTCCTTCTCCTATATGTCTCACTTACTGCCTTATCAATAGACTTGGTGTTGCGATCTGCATAGAGTATTACCCTTCCTTGACTATTCCTTGCAGCCCTGCCGATAGTTTGAATTAATGAGACTTCAGAACGCAAAAAACCTTCTTTATCAGCATCGAGTATTGCAACAAGTCCACATTCTGGAATATCTAAACCTTCCCGCAATAAATTAATACCAACAATAATATCTATAGTACCTTGGCGTAAATCTCTTATGATTTCCATACGTTCAAGAGTATGAACATTAGAGTGCAAATATGATACTTTATACCCTAATTCTTGTAGATAATTTGTTAAATCTTCTGACATTTTTTTAGTTAATGTTGTCACTAAAACGCGGAATCCTTTATTTATCGTATATTGAATCTCGCTTATCAAATCTTCAACTTGGTTAGTCGCTGGTTTTATAATACATTCTGGGTCTAGTAGTCCCGTTGGTCTGATAATTTGTTCGACCATAATCCCTGCTGTTTCTTCCAATTCAAAAGGCCCAGGTGTTGCCGAGACAAAAACCGTCTGAGGTCTAAAATCTTGCCATTCTTCAAATTTTAATGGTCTGTTATCTAAGGCTGATGGAAGGCGAAACCCGTGTTCTACTAATACTTCTTTCCTTGCCCTATCGCCATTATACATTGCTCTAATTTGCGGGACAGATACGTGACTTTCATCGACAAATAGTAAAGCATCTTTGGGCAAATATTCAAATAAGGTTGGCGGAGGCTGCCCATTTGCTTTACCAGTTAGGAATCGAGAGTAATTCTCAATGCCTTTACAGCTGCCAGTTTCCATCATCATTTCCATATCATATTGGGTACGCTGATTTAATCTTTGAGCCTCTACTAATTTATCATGTGCTTTAAGAAATTCTAAGCGTCGTTGTAATTCTTCCTCAATTTGCGATATAGCATTTTGTACTACTTCTTTAGGTGTTACAAAGTGGGACTTAGCATAAATCACAGCTTGATCCAATTTAGCTAATTTTTCACCTGTAAGCGGATCAAATTCGCTTATATATTCAAGTTCATTGCCAAAAAATGACAATCGCCAAGCTTTATCGTTATAATGTACTGGAAATATGTCAATATTATCACCTTTTACCCTAAACGTACCGCGTTCAAACCCCAAATCATTACGCTCATATTGTAAATTTACTAAGTCATTAAGCAATTTATCTCTAGCATAAATTTCCCCAGACTTAAGGCTTATTGTCATCTGATAATAAAGATTTGGTGAACCAAGACCATAAATACAAGAAACTGAGGATACAACAATTACATCCCGACGTTCCAGCAGTGACCTAGTGGCAGAGTGTCTTAATAAATCTATTTGTTCATTTATCGAAGAATCTTTTTCTATATAAGTATCGGTTCTTGCAATATATGCTTCAGGTTGGAAATAATCATAATATGATACAAAATATTCAACGGCATTATTGGGAAAAATTGCCTTCATTTCTGAATAAATTTGGGCAGCTAATGTTTTATTATGTACCATAATAAGTGATGGTCTACCGGTTCTCTCAATAATATTTGCCATAGTGAAGGTTTTACCAGAACCAGTAATACCAAAGAGTATTTGTGAACGCATTCTAGATTCAAGACCTTTAACGATTTCATTAATTGCTCTTGGCTGATCGCCAGCTGGACTATATTTAGATACTATTGAAAATTTATTTATCATTAACTTGTAACTTGCTAAAAGTTTATTATATGTGGATAATAGTCTTATAACTATAAAAATAGGATAACAATTATGCACAAAATGATTCTATACACTGTCATAATTTATACATTAACATATTGTCCTTATTGCACTAAGGCAAAAAAACTACTTAATCGAAAAAATATATCTTACAAAGAAATAATCGTAGACAATTATAATGACAAGCAAAGATTAGAGTTGCAAGCTAAAGCTAATGGACAACGTACATTACCACAAATATTTATTAATGATAAGCATATTGGTGGCTGTGACGCTCTTCATAAACTTGAAGAAGAAGGTAAGTTAGATGAATTAGTAAAATAATATCATATAATTATGACAGCAAAAATTCTAAAAATAAATGTATTAAGTCATGGTAATTTGGCTCGAATATACTTGACTTACGGGTAATAATAATTTACTTTAACGCAGGTTACATGGCGGATGTAGCTCAGTTGGTTAGAGCATCAGATTGTGGATCTGAGGGTCGCGGGTTCAAGTCCCGTCATTCGCCCCATATTTGCTTAAGATTAAGCATTCGTAGCTCAGCTGGATAGAGCGTTGCCCTCCGAAGGCAGAGGTCGTTGGTTCGAATCCAATCGAATGCACCAATTACTTTTAGAGTCTAAGGATTATTTTTTGCAGTAGACTTCTTTCGAAACTCTACTTCTGCTGGTGATTTGTACGTCGATGCGGCACTCGAATCCTCACGTACATTAGAGTACGCTGCGGTTCTGCGTTCCGCGTCTCCTTCAAATCCCTCAGCATAAGCGAGTTTCGAAAGAAGTCTAGTATATAAGGCTACCAGCGTACCTCTGGGGGCAGAGACATTAATATTGCTTCAACGTTACCATCTGTCATTAAGCCAAACATTGTCCCACGATCATATAATAAGTTAAATTCAACATATCTACCACGACGTACTAATTGATAATCCTTTTGTTCATTAGTCCAAGGCAGTAGCATCTTTGTTCTAACAATTTCAGGATATACTGTTAAAAATGCTTGTCCTACGTCCTTAGTAAAAGAAAAATCATTATTAAAATTTCCAGTATTTAAATAATCATAAAATATACCGCCTACTCCCCTTGGCTCATTTCTATGTTTTAAGTAAAAATACTCATCACATTGTTTTGTAAATTTAGGATAATAATTTGGATCATGTTTATCACAAGCATGTTTAAAAGCATTATGAAATTTTGTTGTCTCATTTTCATTAGGGTAAAATGGCGTTAGGTCTCCACCACCGCCAAACCAATGATTAGCAGTTTCAATATAGCGGGTGTTGAAATGTACCGCTGGTACCAATGGAGAAGTAAGGTGAGCCACGATAGAAATACCAGTAGCAAAGAATTGCCTACTATTTTCCGTACCCGGTATATTTTTACTAAATTCTAGAGATAATTCCCCAAAAACTGTAGAAATATTAACACCAACTTTTTCAAATAAGTTACCACGCATTACAGACATTACGCCACCACCACCATTTTTTCTGTCCCATGGTGATCGTATGAATCTCGTAGGAGCTAAACCTTTCGCCTTACTATATTCAAGTTCAATTTTCTCGAATTCAGTACATACTTGATCACGTAAATTTGTAAACCATGTTACTGCTTTTTCTTTGTTGCTGGTCATAGTAATTTATACCATCACTATAGTAGGAGTGTTAAAACAACTTATTATCTCTTTCTAGTTTTGAAAGAATTCCTGCTAAGTAAACATCTTATTTCATTTCTCATAAAATAAATGATAACTAAAAATATACTAGAAGTAGTCATAATATAAAAGGCAGGGGCATAAAACAAGCCTGTTTTTTCAACAAGCCAACGAGAAATAAGAGGAGAAGTACCACCAAATATAGCAATACCCAAATTATAACTAAAGGATACCCCTGAAAATTTTTGTTCAGGAGTAAATAAAGATATAATAAAGCTATAGGCTGCCCCAGCTATTGCCCCACTAAGAATACCTAAGATAGTTAGCGCTAGAATTTGTTGCCATATGAACGGTAATGACATAGATAACAAAATAGGTAAAGCCAATATCAAGATCGCTAAGCTTACTAAAGCTAAAGTCTTAAATTTTCCAATAATATCAGTTAATCCACCAAATAATGGCATAGATACCATCGATATAAAATTTGCATACAACATATAAGTAAGAGCAATTGTATTATCAAGATAAGTAAGAGCAATTGTATTATCAAGGTGCATAACATCATGGTAATACACAATGATATAGGTTTTTACTAAATAGACGACGCTACTAGCAACTGCACCTGTACAAAAGGTTAAAAACATCGCTTTCCAAGCTGTCTTAATTACGTTGATAAAAGGTGCTTTTAAAGTTTTCTTTTGTTCAGCTAACATTTTGAAAATTGGAGTCTCTGATACACGAAGACGCAAATAGAAACCGACAAGCCCCATAGCTCCACCTAGTAAAAATGCAAAACGCCAAGCAAAATCAAAATGATAAAAATATTGTTCAATAATAATTCCTACAAGGGTGGCTATTAACGTACCAGCCATATTTGAGCCATGTACTAAACCAGCAGTAAAACCTGGTCGTAAATTTTGATGATGTTCTAGAATAAAAATAGCAGCTCCAGCCCCTTCACCACTAATACATAAGCCTTGAAAAAGACGCATTATGATTAATATTATCGGTGCATAAACTCCTATGTCATGATAAGAAGGAATTAGTCCCATAGTAAATGTTGGTATAGTCATACCAAGCATGGAAATAATTAAGGCTATACGCCTTCCATATTTATCGCCAACATAACCAAAAAATATACCACCAATTGGTCTAGTAATGAATCCTACTGCAAATACCCCAAGAGCCAACAATATTTGTAAAAATTTTGAGCTTGAAGGAAAAAATGTATGACCAATTACTAATGAAAATACTGAATATACTGTGAAATCGTAATATTCCAGTATATTGCCTGAAATTGCTGATAAAAAAACGGATTTAGGTTTGCTCATCTATATCTTATCAATCAAATTTAATTAAATCGGATTATAGACTACTTAACCAACTTATAAAGTGTAAAATAATTTTATTTTTTGCAACAAGCTATATATATTACAGGAAAGTTAATTATTATTTAATATATAGTGATTATTATACAATACAGGTAGATAATAATTAGTAGTTTATATCATCTATAGCTTGATCTTTTTGACAAGCTCTTCCACTATGTATGTTGTATAAATATTTTTTATTAACTTTAATGAGTTATAATTATGGGCGACATAGGTGGAACAAAGTTAGGTAAAATAGATAAAATACAAGAAAATAGGATTCTCTCTATCTCAGGTGGTGGAATTAAGGGGGTTGCTGAGTTGGTTGTACTTGCAGCGATTGAGGAATATACAGGCAAACCTATATCTAAATTATTCAATATCATTGCTGGCACTAGCGTTGGGGGATTAATTGCAACTTTATTGACCATCCCTAAAGAAGAGGGATCAACAGAACCGCTTTTTTCAGCAAAACAAGCTTTAGAGCTATGTGAAAATACTGCTGCTGATATTTTCCCACAAAAATGGTATTTTAATGGACCAATCGGTAGGATATTCAGCCATAAATATAGTCAAAAACCTCTTAAAGCAATGTTAGAAAAATATTTGGATAATAGTACATTGGATGAGGCTATAAGTCGCGTTATTATACCTGTTTTCGACGTAGGTGGCAAAAATGATCCTAATAAAGTTTTTGATAGTCATGCCCCTAACAGCCCACTAAAAAAAGAGGTAGTTCTTGCTACTACGGCAGCTCCTACTTATTTTAAAGCTGTTGTTAATAAAGAGGGTGTAGGTGGTTTTGGCTATGATGCTGGAGTACCTTATGCTTTTGTCGATGGAGGCTTAAGTGCTAATCGTCCAGCAGCATCAGCTCTAGGAGTGCTGAAAGAAGGGCTAACTATTGAAAAACAAGTAGAAATGTTAAAACATACGACGATTTGTGCTATCAATTTTGAACAAACTAATAAAGAAATGGAGATACCATCAAAAAAATTGGATGGTTGCATAGGTTGGGGAACTAAAGGAAATATAGTAAGCAAAATTACTAAAGCTACCGAAAGTAGTGCTACAAATGAAGTTAGAAAAGATTTACCAGAAGCTGGTCAATTTACAGAGATATTAATTCCTATACCAAAAGAATGTAAGAAATTGGATAATGTTGAGCCAAATAATATAGCTAAATTAAAAGAAATTGGTAGGCAATATGTAGAAAATAACAAAGAATTACTTGAGAATCTCTGTAAAACATTGGTTGAGAGTGTCAATAGAGAAGAGAGCTTAAAAGCAGCAAACATTGACGAATCTAATGTTTCTAGTGCGTTAGTAGCGAGTGATAATACTGATGATGAAGGACAAGATAATAATGCTTCCAGTACTGTTAGTAATCGTGTAATATCGAATGAATGTGATAAACAACAATTATTGATTAAAGATTTAAATGATAGTCAATATGAAACTCTACAAAAAGGCTTGAGTACTTTAACTCCTAGGGAATCTCAGCTTTTGGAAATGTTCTTACAAGTATTAGATAATACACAAATTGAAGCTCTATCCGGTCGGATTAGCTCAATCATCAACGGTAATCATACGGATGAGATACCTGAGTTAACTAATTCTCAAAATATGCTTCTTAGCTCTTTTAGTAAGATGTTTATACCTGATAATGATTATGCTTCGCTTTCGAATACTTGTGGTCAAGAAGCTTTAGCTCAAGAAGTACCGTGTGATGGAAGAGGCTCAGATTTTTCACACGCTCCTCCTGAAGTGTATTAATTGTATGAATTCGGGATAAGAATTAGTTAATTTTTATCCCGAATTCGCGTCTGTTGAGTATATTCTTGATATTTACAGAAGATAGCATAAAATAACCAAGCAGTGAATTGCTTATGAGTTTGTTATGTTACATATATCTATTAAAAACAATGATGTTGTTTCTTTAGAAGAAAAACAACATCTATTTCATCTTGTTGATCCCAGTCCTTGGCCAATCCTGACTTCATTTGCCTTATTGCTTTTAGCTAGCGGTAGCATAATGTTTATGCATGCATATAGATTTGGTGAATATGTTTTTGGAGCTGGTATTCTTTCAGTGATTTTTTGTTTATATTCATGGTGGAGTGATGTAATTAAAGAGGGATTAATTGGAAAACATCATACGCAGCCAGTAAGAATCGGCTTAAGGATAGGTATGGCACTATTTATTTTGTCAGAAATAATGTTTTTTGCTGTATTTTTTGGATCATTTTTTAAAGCAAACCTTTTCCCTGTAGGACTGCTAGATGGTGTATGGGTGGTAAAGCCTGGTGTATGGCCTCCTGCTGGTATTCAAACATTTGATCCTTTTGACATTCCTTTTATTAACACATTGATTCTTTTGTTGTCCGGTACAACAGTAACTTGGGCACATTATGCTCTTGAGGAAAATAATCAAAAGGATTGTATGACCGCTCTTAGCTTTACCATAATACTTGGTGTATTTTTTAGTTTAATGCAAGCTTATGAATATCATCATGCAGCTTTTGGTTTTAAAGATGGAATCTATCCTTCTAATTTTTACTTAGCAACAGGTTTTCACGGAGTTCACGTAATAATTGGCACTATATTTTTAAGCGTTTGTTATTATAGAGTGCGGCGAGGTGACTTTGTGAAAGGTAATGGTCATTTGGGTTTTGAATTTGCAGCTTGGTACTGGCATTTTGTCGATGTAGTATGGTTGTTTTTGTTCACTTTTGTATATGTTCTTGGAAGATAGACTGTTAAAATATAGATATGTTTATATTATTTTCTGTACCTGATTTAATACGTCTTCAGCATGTCCAGCCACTTGTACTTTTGACCAAATGTAAGCTATCTTGCCTTTTTTATCTATTAAGAAAGTAGCTCTATCAACTCCCATATATTTTTTACCAAACATTGATTTTTCTACCCAAACTCCATATTTTTCACAAGTATCAGAATTAGAATCTGATGCAAGATCAAAATCCAAACAATATTTTTTCTTGAATTTATCGTGAGAATTTAAGTCATCCTTTGATACACCAATAATGACAGCATTCATTTTTTCAAATTCTAGTTTTAATTTATTAAAGTCACCGGCCTCGATAGTACAACCTGGTGTATCATCTTTAGGATAAAAATATAATACAACAACCTTTCCTGTTAAATCTGACAAATTGATTTTACTATTATCACCTATTGGCATAGTAAAATTTGGTGCAATATCGCCTATTTTTAATGTCATAACTACTCCTTTATATTTATTTTATTAACTAATTTCTTTTAGACAAATTACAAATCACAAAAATTACTGCTAACGAAATCGCTAATGCAAACCAAGTTATAGCATATTCTAAATGATTATTTCTGACATTCAACAAATTTTCAATCGACAAACTTTTAAGAATATCAGATCGATTGTTATTACCCTCCATAACTAAATAAAAATCTTCTAATTTTAAGCCAAGAACATCAGAGGCTTGAGTTAAATCCAAGGTAAACCAAACATTGTTTTTAACATCATTATCCAGTACAAACAGCTTTGTTTTTTCACCGGGAAGAATTACACCTGTAATTTCCATAGAGTTATCTATTATATTATCAATATTTTTTTTATGCCTCCCAGCAAACCACCCTAGTACAACCAAGATTATCTTGTTATCATCAGTTTGAAATGGGGTAACTAAATAATAACCATCTTTTTCAGTGGACATTGATCTGCGTCCATAAAGATGTAAATTCTTACCCACTAGAAAATAGCCGTTCGCCCTTATTTTAGCATATAATTTATTTCCACTAAGTGTTTTTATATCAATTGGCGGATTATTAAGATTATTTTTCATTGAACTTAAAAACAGTTCTTTTTCCTGTAATCTAGCAATTTGCCAAAACCCAAGTGATAAGAGAATTACAAATGCTAATATAGTAAGTAATAAAGGTAATAATTGCACTTGGCGCTTACCGATTTTTAAAGTACTTTTTTTTAAAGTTTGTAACACTATAATTTCTTCATTATTTCTAGTAGTGATTCTAGAGTAGCTAGTTCTCTTTGTCTATTATCATTTAGGTATATAAAAAACTCCAAATTAAATAGCTTTAATGCTTCTGTTAATGATTTGGGGAATGACACTAAATTATATTGTTGATCAAAAGCATTGCCATATATTTTGTTGATATTATTTATTTTATCAGGAAATTTTAAACCTAGAAATATAGAGTTTAAAATAGTAAAAATTGCTAAATAAGGATCAGTTAGTGGATTTGCTATTCTATGTTCTAGTCTTTTAGGAGAGAGGTCAGGGATACGCAGTGCAACAGTTCTATTATTATTACCAAAAGATACATTAGTTGGTGCCATAAAATTCTTATCCAAACGAAGGTAATCATCTTCATTTGGCATGAATATCAAGAAAGTGTCAAGCATATAATGACAGATACTTTGACCCATTAGATCAATATTAAGTATACAATTCTCCAAATTATTTGGGGATATAAAATTTACATGAAAATGCATACTACTACCATAATCGCTTGCAAATGGTTTGGCAGAAAAATTTACATTACCCCGTAATTTTTCTGCAATAATTTGTATTTTAGACTTAGTGCTACTAATTTTTTCTATATACTCAATTATGTTAGTGGAAGGCGGCAAATCTACCTCAAATTGATTAGCTCCTTTTTCTTTCTTAACTGCTATTCCAAGTAGAGTCTGAAATTCGAGAGGATCGATATTTTTGCTTAAATAAAATTCTATTTCTACTCCGATGCAAGCTATTAGCGAGTAGTCTGTTTGAAATTTCTTAATGATTTTTTGTAAAGCATTGTTCTTTTGCAAATGATCTGATAGTGTATGGATAAATTGCTGTAGGGTGGTCATGTGGATGAGTTTATAAAGAATAAAGTTTATTATAAAATTTTTGATGGAAGCTTCAAGCAATCTAGTCATATTTATAGTAAAAAAAATAAGCTGGGTGATTCTAGTATCTTAGAAAGTGTCGAGAATAATCGGCTAACAGTAGTTAAATATTATGATGCCGAGAATATTGTTATCCTACAGCAAATGCATGGTAACAAAGTTATTGATGCTGATAGTGATGTTAAGACTGATCCCGAAGGTGATGGAGCAGTTACTACCAAAAAAAATCTAGTACTAACAGTACAAACTGCTGATTGCGTTCCTATTCTACTTAGTAGCGAAGATGGTAAGGTTATAGGGGCAGCTCATTGTGGTTGGCGTGGAGCTAAAGCTGGTATCACTAATAATTTGGTAAAACTAATGCATGAGAAAGGAGCAAAAAATATTAAAGCTATTATTTGCCCTAGTATTCAACAATATTCTTATGAGGTAGACCAAGAATTTTACGATAATTTTATAAAGCAGCGGGCTGAGAACTCAAAGTTTTTTAGTGCCTCCTTGAGAACAAAGCATTATATGTTCGATTTACCAGCTTATGTAGAACTTCAACTGCAAGAAGCTGGTATTAAAGATATAACAAAGATGCTAGAAGATACATATACTAACCCTGAGAAATATCCAAGTTATCGACGTTCCTGCCATACTGGAGAATTATATAACCGTACCATATTATCCACCATTGTAATTAAAGGATAAATACTAAATAATATGAATAATAATAACTTAAAAATAATAGTTGAGACAAAAACATTAACTCATGCTTTGGCTTTTGCCAATTCTGTGGTAGAAAAACGTAACGTAATTGCTGAGCTTAGTCATGTTAAATTATCATCTAAGGATGGTAAGCTAGAGCTAATAACTACTAACATGGAAATATATTTAAGCCAAAAAGTAGCAGCTCAAGTAATAAGTGAAGGCGAAATAATGGTATCTACTAAAACATTAAATGACATAATAAGAAAGATATCTGATAATGATGTAACGCTCAGTGTCTCAAATGAAACAGATCAACTTGAAATTCTAGGAAAGAATTGTGCTTTTAACCTACTAACCCTACATGCTAACCAGTTCCCTGCATTAGATGATATTAATGTTGAAGCTACTTTAAAAATACCTTGTAGTGATTTTGTTAAAATGATCGACGGTACTTTGTTTTCGGTATCCGTTGATGAAACTCGTTATAATCTTAATGGTGTTTATTTCTGTGTAAAAGATGAAGAATGTTATATGGCTAGCACCGATGGGCATAGATTATCAGTGTCAGTAGTAAAAATAGCCAATAATGCTAGCGAGTTTGGAGTTATTTTACCTAAAAAGACTCTTGAGGAAATTGTTAAAATATTGAAAGACCCTAAGAATATTCAACTGGAAACTGAAATTTTTCTAAGTGTTAATAGGATTAAATTTGTTTGTAATGATATTATAATGGTATCAAAACTAATTGATGGAACTTTTCCGGATTATCAAGCTTTTATCCCAGCAGAGAACAACTATAAACTTACTATTAATACCAAGTTGCTAGCTGATGCTATAGATAGAGTAGCGACAATAACTATAGACAAATTTCAAGCAATAAAATTGATTTTATCAAAAGACTTGCTTGAAATTACCGCTTCTGGAGAAGCAAGAGGCGTGGCTAAAGAATGCATACCATGTTCTCTAGATGAAAGTAATTTATGCATTTTTGATCATGAAGATACTCTGTCTATAGGTTTTAATCCTAAATATCTTACTGATGCACTAAGTGCTGTGTTAAGTGCTACTAAAGCAAACCAAGTTGAGCTACACTTTTTAAATGCATCATCACCAATGTTATTGAAAACCCTTCAGAATCCTAAAGATGTTTTCGTGATTATGCCAGTTAAGGTTTAATATTCACCTTAATTCAATGTATACTCGATAAAAATCAAGAAGAAATGAAGTTTTTATAGTAAAAATACTTGCTTTTTAACGTTTTTTTTATTAGTCTGTGCAATCTTCATAGAGTCTAAAATAACCTGACCTTGCCCGCGTGATGGAATGGTAGACATAACGGACTTAAAATCCGTGGGGTGCAAACCCTTGCCAGTTCAAGTCTGGCCGCGGGTACCATTCATTTTTATCAAGACCATTCTTTTTATCGAGGAAAAAGTATATGTTTATTCAAACTGAAATTACTCCTAATCCTAATGCGATAAAATTTTTCCCTAACATACCTGTTAGCCCTAACGGACCGGTTCATTTTAGTAATCTTGATGAGGCAAAAGGTAAAAGCAGGCTAGTAGTTCAATTATTTAGTATAAATAACGTAAAATCTGTATTTTTTGGTAGTGATTTTATTACTATTACTAAAGAAGAAGAAAGTGATTGGCTAGTTTTAAAACCTGAAATTTTGATGGTTATTATGGATCATTTTACTGCTGGTTTTACTGTCTTTGATGGGGAAAATGGTCAATCTGCCATAAATAATTCTGACGAGATGTCTGAAATCGAACAACAGATTGTAGAAATTATTGAAACACGTGTACGTCCTTCGGTTGCCATGGATGGAGGTGATATAATATATCGAGGATTTGAAAATGGAGTGGTAAAATTAGAACTTCGTGGAGCTTGCCAAGGTTGTCCTAGTTCGGCTATTACTTTAAAAAATGGTATTGAATCAATGCTTAAACATTTTATCCCCGAGGTAGAATCTGTTGAAGCTGTAGATGAGTTATAGATATTATGTCAAGGTTAGCAGTAGTTACAGGGGGAACAAGGGGGATAGGCAAGGCTATTGCTATAGCATTAAGGGATAGAGGCTTTACCGTTGTAGCAAATTTCTATAGTGATTACCAAGCTGCTAAAGATTTTAATGAAAATTATTCTATTAAAACTAAGCAATGGAATACAGCAAATTATGCTGAATGTTTTAGGTCAATAGAGGAGCTTGAAAATGAATTTGGTTGTTCGGTAAGTGTTTTGGTAAATAATGCTGGTATTACTAGGGATGCGATGATGCATAAAATGATCGAGGAAGAGTGGCAAGAAGTGATTAACGTTAATCTTAGCTCATGCTTTAATATGTGCCGTGCAGTAATTAACCAAATGCGAAATCAAAATTACGGACGAATTATTAATATTAGTTCGATTAATGCTCAGGCAGGACAAATAGGGCAAACTAATTATTCTGCTGCTAAAGCTGGAATTATAGGATTTACTAAGGCGTTAGCTAGGGAATCAGCTTCTAAAAATATAACGGTAAATTGTATAGCTCCTGGGTATATTAAAACAGCAATGGTTGAAAAGATACCAGCTAATGTACTAGAGCAAATAATAGCAGCTGTGCCAATGAAAAGGTTGGGTAGACCGGAAGAAATTGCTAGAGCCGTAGAGTATCTAGCAGATGAGCAAGCTGGTTTTATTACTGGGGAAACGTTGTCAATTAATGGTGGGTATAATATGTCATGAGGTAATACTCCACAACTGTCGAAAGTTCAATAGACTTCTTTCGAAACTCTACTTCTGCTGATGATTTGTACGTGATACCGGTACTCTGCTCCTCACGTACATTAGAGTACGCTGCGGATCGAGATTCCGCGTCTCCTTCAAATCCCTCAGCATAAGCGAGTTTCGAAAGAAGTCTAATAAACGTCATTGCGATGAGCGTTGTTAGCCCTAAACCGTCTATTAGCGAGCGAACGTACGTGAGCGCGGCAATCCATGAAGCTTGTCATATGGACAATTGCTTCGTCGACCTACGGTCTCCTCGCAATGACGTTTATTGAACTTTCAACAGTTGTGTCCTGAAGACGACAACGCAATTCTTGATTTTCATCGAGCATCTAATAGACTTCTTTCGAAACTCTACTTCTGCTGGTGATTTGTACGTCGATGCGGTACTCGAATCCTCACGTACATTAGAGTACGCTGCGGTTCTGCGTTCCGCGTCTCCTTCAAATCCCTCAGCATAAGCGAGTTTCGAAAGAAGTCTAATGTTTATGGTCATGATGATGGACATAAAAGCCAATTGATGACAAGGTGTTTAGAAAGTCTTGGTTCTGTGCTAAATCGTTAGGCTTACCGCTACAACATATATGTCCATTCAAACATATAACTTGGTCAGAATTTTTCATCACAGTAAATAAGTCATGTGATATCATAAAAATTGTAATATTTAGACGTTTTTTTATTTGATTAATAATCCGATAAAATTCTTGCTGACTAGTAACATCTAATGATTGAGTTGGTTCATCTAAAATAATTAGATCAGGATTGTTGAGTAAGGTAGCAGTTAGAATTAGCTTCTGAAATTGACCACCAGAAAGTTCTGAAATATCATGATGTTTATAATTATCAAAATCAATAAAATTACTCCATTCTTGCCAATCATTGCGAGTAGCATTTGAGGCTAATAAATACAAAAAATTTTCAGCTGTAATTGGTAAGTCTGAAGCAAAATCTAGTCTCTGCGGTACATAGCCAATTTTTAGATGGGGGTGAATTGTTATATTACCAGATGAGGCACTGTCTAATCCCAAGATTAATCTAGCTATTGTTGTTTTTCCAGCACCATTTGGACCGATTAAAGTCGTAACCTCACCTTTTTTAACGGTAAAATTAATATTATTAAGAGGTAACTTTTTGCCAAATTGTTTAGATACATTACTGAATTTTATTAATGTAATATCTTCTGATATAGACACAACCACCTGATCAAAATTATTATTGTGTGCCAATTATGAAGTTCGATATAACAAGTTATATACTGCTCGTAAATGGAGAGTTGGTAGACGATAGTATAACTTCAAGAAGAGCTAGGCAGTAGCAAAGTTGAGCGGCGTAGCGTACATGAGTAACGGAGCAGCGGAGATCATGAAGTACGACGACGTGATGATTAGTTTTCGGAAATGGTATTACATCGAACTCAGGTTAACTAGCAGTCTCACCGTTAACATCATTATTACTAATCTTGGTCGTCATTATCACTTTCCGATTCTTCACTTTTTTCAGATTTATCATCCTCTTCTTGTGCAGAACCAAGAGCATACACACACAATTCTTCCAGCAGAACATTATTCTTATTAGCCAGTTCTTGCAGTTTAGTTATCGCATCCATGACCTCAGCTGGTATTTTCCCACCACGTTGCTTTGATAACCAGTCATCCTGAAAATGCAGGGGATGATGCCCCGGCTCAGGTTGCCCTACATATATGGTAAACGGTGCCATTTGTCCACCAAAATCACAATTAACACTAAACTTTTTCATAACATAACATTAAATTATTAGAATAATATTAGGGATTTCAAGATTTAATCCTAAAAAACTTATCCCTAATAAAATTGTATATGATACAACAAAAAAATAAAAGTAAAAAATTTTGGCAACAAAAATTAACTACTCAATGACGTTTTTTCAAGTAATAGATGTTTAAATTTCTCGGAAAGTTCATAATTAGTAGCAACAAACATTTTGTCATTATTCATTATTGCTCCACCTGATTCTCGGACAATTAAATTAAAGCTAGCTTTTAAAGTGTAATTTAATGATGAAAAATAAACAGCATCAATCTTACCAGCTGCAAGTAATAGCATTCCATAACAATGAGAACCAAAAACCCTAGCATTTTTCAAAAAAACTGGGTTTATGTTAAGATCGTCAGTAGAAATTAGAAAATTATCAAAACTAGAACAAGCAGAAACCCTTAATCTACCACTATTATTAGTGGTATTATTTCCTACCCATACTCCTTTTCCCTTCTCAACATAATAAATCTCATCAAGAGCTGGAAAGTTTATCACAGTACAAACCGTGGTTAAAATTTTATTAATCTTTTTTAAACACGTTATAGATACAGCAAAAAATGGTATACTTTTTTCTAAATTACTCAAACTATCAAGCGGATTTATTAAGAAAACCATCTCAGAAGCGTTATCTAATTCAAACTTATCCTCTGGAAAAAATAAAGAACTTGTATATTTTTGCAACTCATTACGTAATAAATCTTGTGTTTTAATATAAGATTTATTGCAGAAATCATAGTTTCCCTTATTAGATCTTTGAAGCATTTCCAGCTCTAAAAAATCTCTCTTCAAAAACTTAACAGCTTTACATGATGCAGTAATAAGTAAGTTAGTTATAGGTTGTTGCATAAGATATTACTTTGCTCTCTCAACAAAGCTTATATCTTCAATTTTTACAACTATTTTCTCCCCGGTAACTAAATAAGGCGGTACCATTACCTTTACTCCATTGGTTAAAATCGCTGGTTTATAAGAAGACGTTACCGTAGAGCCTTTAATTACAGGATCAGTTTGCATAATTTCAGCAATAACGGTTTGCGGTAATTCAGCATTTAAAGCTTTTTCTTCATAAAACTGTACCTTGAGTACCATATTATCCTCAAGAAATGGCAAACATTCGCCAAGAATTGCCTTATTAATTAAAATCTGCTCAAATGTCTCATTATCCATTAACACGAGATTATCATCTTCAAAATATAGGAATTGTAAATCCTTATTCTCAAGCTGTGCTTTTTCAACGTAATCGGATGAATTAAAACGCTCATTAAGTTTTGTACCAGTTTTTAAATTTTTCATCTCTACTTGCACATAAGCCCCACCTTTACCAGGTTTGGTATGTTCAGGTGTTTTGCTCACAACCCATAAATCATTATTATACACTATAATGTTACCAGCCCTAATAGCATTTGCTGAAATTTTCATATTATTATCACTTATCTAAAATAATTCTTTTGTATATTTGTTCAAGCTGGTTATTCATACCTTTCTAGGTCTATTTTATCATTTTTATCGATAAAGGTCAAAGTATAATGTACATATCCTTATAGCCTTCTTCTAATTCTAAAAGTTTTTTCTTGAGTTCAAGCCCTCCAGCGTAACCAGTTAGTCTACCATCAGTACCTATAACCCTATGACATGGTACTATAACTGACAAAGTGTTGCGTGCCACAGTGTTTGCTACTACACGTACAGATTTAGGAGCAAATATTAAATTTGCAATATCTTTGTAACTCATCACTCTAGCATATGGGATGGCAGAGATGGTAGACCATACTTTCTCCTGAAAATTAGTCCCCGTGAAACGGTAAGGTACGGTAAATTCTTTTCTAGTACCATTTATGTATTCTGTTAGCTCTTGGTAAGTTTGATCGAATATACTGCAATTTTGCTGTTCATGATAGCTACTATCTAAAATTGGCATATGTTTTTGCCCTACAAAATATAAACCTGTTAAAAAATCCCCGTCTGATACCAATAATATATTCAAATCATTTGAGTATATTAGAGCAATTGGTAAGTCTATATATCTATATATTTTTGTCATTTTAATTTTTTTCTTGGAGAGAGTTTTGTTCTAAACGACTTTTACACCCTGTGAAGTCAACTATTTTTGCATCTTGATCTTGGCAGGAACAAGTAAAAATATATTTCCTTTCATCTGTAACTTCCTGAATGCATTGTCCGCAAATACCTTTCATCATACACTGCATAGGAGAATTAAGACTTACTATTAGTTGAGTTTTGTTACCAAAAGAATTATCTTTTATATCGCTTATAGCTTCCATCATTTCTGTACTACCCGCAGCTATTATCCTATCTATGCTAAAATTTTTCCAAAGGTAACAATGCCCCATTATAGCATACACCAAATTGCCATTAACACTAATATCTTCCGCCCTATTTTTTGATAAAATACCTTCTTCACAACACCAAACTACTATATCTGCTGCTTCTTCTATTCTTTCTTGATAGAACCTATCTTGTAAATTTTTATAACCAGCAAAATATATAATTTTACAATTATTATTTTTAAGAGCCTTAGCTATTGAGCATAAAACTGCATTTCCAACTCCTCCACCAACAAGCACTACATTGCTATCCTTTAATATCTCAGTTGGCTTACCACTAGGTCCCATTAGTACTACTAGTTCATTTTGCGATAAATATCTACATAATTTACTTGATTTACCATTTTGCCAAATTATCAAATGAATTAACCCTTTTTCTGAATCAACATAAGCTCCAGTGACAGCCAATGGTTCAATAATTTTTGAAATATCACTAGAATAATTTTGTAAACGGAAAAATTGTCCCGGTTGAAAATTTTGAGCAGCGAGAGGAGAATGTATTACTAGTTCTACTATCTTATAAGATAAAATGTCAATCCGTTTGATACGGCTAGTTAGCAAATAATCTAGTTTAGCGAAGAAATCTAGATTATTACCAAAAAAACTTGGTTTATTTTTGATAAGTTTTTTTCCAATAAACTTGTACCCCTCTTTACTACTTGCTAAGGCTTTAACCACACTTCCAGAGTACTGAGGATTACAATCACCAAAATATGTTAGACTTCCTGCATAAGTCAATCTAGTTGGTAATTTTGTCGTCGAAACTCGCCTGTGCTCCTCACGTACGCCTGTGTACGCTGCGGTGCTCGGCTTCGTTTCTCCTAAAAATTCCTCAACTATTTTTGACTTATCTAGGAAGTCTGTTATACTCGAATGATTTTCCAAATAACTATTATCTTTATGCGTACCTATTGCCATAAGTACAGTCCTTACCTTAAATTTTTTCCTTATACCTAAATTATCAAATTCTATTGATTCAGCGTAAGTATACTGGTCAACATCAATGCCTAAAGGTATCATATTTTCAGCAAAATTTACACCTGCAGCCATAGCATACATAACTTCCTCAGGATTTAACTTGTAGGCAGGAGAATCCTTTAATTTTCCTCTATAACAAATTGTTACTCCACCTAGTTCATCTAAGATTTTCTTTATAGATTCTTTATTTTGTGCTTGCCTAAATAATTTTGCATGCGAAATAAATTCTTCGGTTATTAATTTGTCCTCATCTGTCCAATTTTGTTCTGTATGATTTTTCCCATTCTCTTCAACTGACAATTCATACTTTTTTAGAAATTTTTCTACTTGTAACTTATAATAATTTAAACTCTCAGTTGCTGCATCAATAGAGGTCAGTCCCCCACCAATGATAATAATAGGCATCCTAATAAGCAAATTAGTGTTAGATTGTTCTAAAAAAGCTCCTCCTGATTGTAAGGTCATTAGAAAGTCGGAGGCTGTTTTTACACCTTTTGCAAGAAAATTTTTCATTTGGGCGATTTTAGGCTTACCAGCTCCAACACACAAGGCAACATGGTCAAATCCTAAATGAAACACCTGCTCCATAGTTATATTACCATCTAAACTTACACCACCAAAAAGCTTAAAATGACTGTTTCTCTCCAATATCAGACGTAATATAGTTAAATTATTTTTATCCCACCTTGCAGTAATACCATACTCGGCTACTCCTCCAAAACCTTCAGGTATTTTTTCTGATAAGTTTTTTTTATAATCAGACCAATATTTAATAGGCTTGTTAATAAAAGGTAATGGGGTGATTTTTAAGCCATCTATAGCTACTACAGTATGTCCGTCTCGTAATAAATAATGGCTTAAACTAAACCCAGCTGGTCCTTGACCCACTACTAAAACTTTGTAATTAGTTGGAGGCTTCGGCATCAGAGCAAAAATGTTAAGTGGATTCCAATTGGTAAGTAATAAATATATTTCCACCCCGTAAGGTAGAAGCAAAGTAGTTTCCAAAATATTAGATTCAACAAGAGGAATATCTACAGGTTCTTGCTTTTGATAAATGCAAGCATTGGAACAATCATTACAAATCCTATGACCGGTAGCAGCTACCATTGGATTATCAATGACAATAATAGCAAGAGCAGCTAAATTAAATCCCTTGGACTTTACATAATTCATCTCAGAGATTTTCTGCTTCAGCGGACAGCCCGACTTTGATGGCGTAATCGGTAGTATATTTGCAGAATCATTCGAGTATAACCCTTTAGAACACGAGTCTTTTCCCTGTTTATGACAGTAGATACAATAGTGAGTAGCATTTAAGACTGTATCTAGATTAGATATAGGATTTAAACAATCAAACCCTACTCTTACATGTTTTTTATATTTAGCTACCTTATTAAAATCTATTAAATTATTTTTATCTATTTTATTTGGTAAAGAAAATAATATATTTTCAGATTCATTAAATCTCCTTTGAAAATCTACTCCTGCAAGAGGTCTATTATAAACCATAAAGGCAGCATATTTTGCTGCTATATCTAACTCAAAAGCATATTTTTCATCATCTAATTGCCATTTTATTACTTGACGAGCAAACTTGTCTTGGGTAAACTCCTCTCCTAAAAGTTTTTCTAAAAAAATTGATACACTATCAAAATCAATCTCTTTTAGTTTTTCAGGAGGATATTTTTTTACTGCAATACGCTGGATGAATTTTCTCTTACACTCATAAATTACATCAAACTCTTTATGACTAAATCTTAGATTGGCTATTTCTTGTTCAATACCAAATAACTTAGCTAGAAAATCATCAAAAATAGGCGAGATTTCTAATAAAAAATCTGAGTAATATTTTTGATCAACTTGATCGGGATTAGCCCTTAACGATAAAATAATTTCATAAAGAGAATAACTATGGCTACGCAGAAAATTTAGAAAAATTTCATCTAATTTTTTTAAGCCTTCTAATTTATTCAAATCTACAAAATCTAAACCAAAAGCAAGTGTCATATAGTTAACCCGGAAATGTTTGAACTATAGTATAACCTCACCAAGTGTGCAAGTTTAAGTAAGTATACTCGGTGAACTTCAAGAATTGGCGTCGTCGTGTCTAAAGTACAACTGTTGAAAGTTAAAAAATCGTCATTGCGAGGAGACCGTAGGTCGACGAAGCAATCTATATGACAAGCTTCATGGATTGCCACGCTCACGTACGTTCGCTCGCAATGACGGTTTTTTAACTTTCAACAGTTGTGGGGTACTATGGTGAGCAGGGACATCAATTCTATTACTAATTGGTTCAAATATCTTTGGGTTAGCTATATATAATATATGACATTTTTAGAAAAAAATCTGTAGCCAAGATAACTGAAAAATGAAACAATAACGGCTACAATAAAGGATTTTATAATCATAAATACATCTGGCAACACTCCTTCTATTACTAAGAATTGAACTGGTCTTATGACAAGAAAAATGGGGTTAATTTCAAAAAATATTTTCTTTGATTCTGGTACCATAGAATATGGGTACACTATTGGTATAGTCCAATATGCAACATTCAAAATCAAATTTAATAGCTGTGGAACATCACGTATATAAGGAGTTAAAAATGCAAATGCGATAGAACTACTAATCACAGAAATAATCAGCGGTAACACAAGCATTGGTACAAAAAGTATATATATACTAAATCTTTCGGGATATAAAATGATAAAAGCTATATACATAGCTACAAACGAATAAATTAGGGTATAAACTTGTGTTAAACTATCCGATATAGGAAAGATAGTTCTAGAAATTACTACCTTTTTTATAATACCACTACGATTAATTAATGAATTTGATGACATATTTAAGCTGCTAACAATAAATGTCCATAACGGTAAACCACCGACTAGGTTCATAATCATTGCTTCTCTTGGTAGCTTAAGTAAAAATCCAAAAAAATATGAAATGATCATTATATGCACAAAAGGCTGAACTAAACCCCATAACGAACCTAAAAAAGAATCTTTATTTTGACGAGATATAGAAGCTTGGGTTAATAATACCACTGACAACCAGTATTTCTTGGAAAAAAAATACTTTATCATTAATAATTCCCACTATTATAAATTTTTAGTATTTCATTTGGATTGCCGTCTGCGATAATACTACCTTCTTTTAATAATACACATCTATTACAATTCTCCTTAATAATATTTTCTTGATGACTTACTAATATTAAAATAGGTATATTTTGTAACTTATTTTTCATAAAATTGGTCGACTTTTCAATAAAATGACTATCACCAGCAGCAAAAACCTCATCTAACAAAAGAATATCTGAATCTTGAAAAGCCGATACAGAAAAAGCCAATCTTGATAACATACCAGAGCTATAATTTTTTACCGGTAAATCTATTTTATTCCCTAGCTCAGAAAAATCTATAATTTCTTGTTCCAGTTCTTTACTGTACTTACCTAACATATTATTATAAATCATAAGCATTTTGATATTTTCTCTGCCAGTTTGCTCTAATTCAAAACCTACTCCCATCTCAATAATGGCGGCAAAGTTACCATGAACTTTAATTTTTCCAAACTTTAATGGGTAAATTCCAGCAATTACTTTAAGCAAAGAACTCTTACCTGAACCATTGCTACCAATAAAGGCAATTTTTTCGCCTCTTTGACAGGAAAGATTTATATTATTTAAGATAGGAATTGACGAAGGAAAAAGTTTACCTCCTTTAATAAAAAAGTGTCTTAAACTTTCTACCCTTTGTTGGTTATTGATTCCTTCTACACAACCATCAGATATCTCTATAAATACTAGTTTAGACGTCATATATTAAAAATATGAGTTATATTTTTACTGAAGAGTTAATCACCTCAATTCGGGATAAGAATTAGTTAATTCTTATCCCGAATTGGCTTTAATATAAGGAAAAATGCATTCTTAAAGCGGCTAACGCGAATGCATTTTAAACCTTTCTAAAGCTAAAAACATGATTTTAAAAGATTGAAATCATGTTTTTAGCAAAATATTAATTTAACAATCAGATGTAGAGCCGTCTCAAATCTGATTGTTTCTATAACTTCACCGAATTTGGGATAAGAATTGGCAAATTCTTATCCCAAATTCGTGTTAATCCATTCTTCAATAATATTTTTGGGGAATACTCCAGTCTTAGTAGCTAGTTGTTTCCCATCTTTAAACAAAATCATTGTAGGTATACTACGAATACCTAAACTTGAAGGTATATTGGGATTTTGATCTATGTCCATTTTAACGATTTTTATTTTGCCCACTAATTCCTTACTTAATTCTTCAATAATAGGTGTTAACATTTTACATGGTCCGCACCATTCAGCCCAAAAATCAACTAATACAGGTGTGGTGGACTCTAAAACTTCTTTATTAAAAGAATCATCTGTTATATTACTTGCCATAATCTCTTATTTTTAATCTTGTTTTAACAATTAACCTGAGTTTGTTGTAAGGCTTAAACCGTCATTGCGAGCGTAAGCGAAGCAATCTAGGAAACAATCTATAGATAAATGATGTTACTGGATTGCTTCGTCGGCTTTACAGTCTCCTCGCAATGACGGTTTAACACTTACAACAGCACTTCGCTAATAGACGGTTTTTTTAACTTTCAACAGTTATGGACATCATTTTTAGCCAAAATCTTCTCGGGTTAACTATATAATCATACTAAGTAAAATTCTTATTGTAAATGACTGCTTTAAGTTTACTTAAAAATGTTAGTATCTAAAATTGTTAAGAACATATTTCTTACGATCATAATAAAGTTTCATAGCTACAGCAGCGGTTTCTTCTACAGATCTTCTTGAAACATCAATTATTGGCCATCCTTGTTGCTCGCAAATTTGTTTTACTTGCATACATTCTTCTTGGACTATTTTAAAATCTGTATAATTAGTATTATCGCTCATCTGTAGTGAATGCATTCTAGTTTCTCTTATTTCAATTAGCCGAGTTGGGTTAATAATCAAACCAATTACAAGCTGTTTTGTAATGCTACCTAACAAGTCTAAAAACGGATAACCATGAATATAAGGCACATTTGCTGTTTTAAATCCATTATATGCTAGATATACGGAAGTTGGAGTTTTTGATGTCCTAGAAGGACCAATCAGAATAATATCAGCTTCGTCTAATTCACTAGTCATCTGACCATCATCATGTCTAAGAGTATAATCAATAGCATGAATCTTATCAAAATAACCTTCATCAAATTTATAATCATAAACTAAACTTTCTTCTGTTTCCACACCTAAAAAAACTGAAATTTCTTTTACAATTCTACCTACAACAGAGATACAAGGAATTTTTAAATCATAACAAAATTTAGTTAAATTTCTTCTTAGTTCATAATCTAAGATAGTGTATAATACAATGCTTGGTTTCATCTTGATCTTTTTCAAAACCTCATTTAATGATTCTGCATTTCTTAACATTGGCCAATGATACAATTTTGACTCAATTTTGCTAAATTGTGACAAAGCACTATTAGCTGCATGTTTAACTGTTTGCACTGAAGAATCTGAAACTAAGTGAATAATCAGCTTACTCATAGTTTATTAATCTTTGTGGATAATTTTTTATTCATATTTTAATCTCTATATTAAAAGTAATCAATAACTACTCATATATATCCCGTATATAGAGGTTAATAACCTCTATAATTTAAAGAATAATTTTGTGGATAATTTTGTGTGTAAAATGCTAGATATCTAATGTCCTTCACGTTTTCTCATTCTACACACATAAACCACTATGAATTATCCACTAAAAAAATAATCCTATGAATAATGTGAGTAATAATTATAATCAATAAACCTTACTAGTAATTTAGCAATAAAAAAATGTGTATAATTATGTGTATATATAATTAATCTACATATTAACAATGTCTACATCAACTAAAAAAATATTATATATAATATAGATTATTATGGATTATTTCATGAATCAGCTTTTACAAACTTTTAAGAAAAAAAATAATCTTGTACCTATTTGGTTAATGCGTCAAGCTGGTAGATATTTACCTGAATATCAAAAAATAAGAAAAACTGTTAGTGGTTTCTTAGATATATGCTATAATGTTGATAAGGCTGTAGAGGTGACTTTACAACCAATAAGGAGGTATGGCTTTGATGCTGCTATAATTTTTTCTGACATTTTGGTTTTACCTGATGCACTTGGCTGGGATGTAAAATTTGAAGAAAATATAGGACCAATATTACGTAAATTTCAATCAAAAGAAGATTTTAAATATCTTGAAGGAAATTCTAATGGAAAACTAAATGTAATTTATGAAATAATCAATAAAACTAAAGAAAATTTGCCAGTTGATACTGCATTGATAGGTTTTGCCGGTAGTCCATGGACGGTAATGACTTATATGCTTGAAGGAAGAGGCAAACAAAGTTTTGAAACAAGTAAAAAATTTATTTATGAAAATAATAACCTAGCGCAAGAACTCCTAGACTTTATTACTGAAAAAACTATTATTCATTTAAAGGAACAAGTAAAAGCTGGGGCAGATTTAGTACAATTATTCGATTCATGGGCAGGGATATTAGAAGAAGCAGAATATGATCAGTTTGTAGTGCAACCAACAAAAAAAATAGTAGTAGCTTTAAAAAAACAGTTTCCATATTTACCGATTATAGGTTTTCCAAGAGGTTCTGGGATTTTATATGAAAAATATATTAGTAATACTGGAGTGGATGCTATTGGAGTAGATCAGTTTGTACCAGCTAGTGCCATGAAATTATGGAGTAAGAAAATTGTTGTACAAGGTAATTTAGACCCATTTATATTGCTTACTAATAAAGAAATTATCGCAGAAAAAGTAAGTAAAATAATTGCAAACTTTAAAGAAAAAAATTTTGTATTTAATCTTGGACATGGTGTTTTACCAAATACACCAGTTGAAAATGTTGAGTTTTTAGTTAATTATGTTAGAGAATTTAAATACTAAAATATCTCAAAAAAAAATAGCCATCGTACTTTTTAATCTTGGTGGACCAAATAGCTTAAGCTCAGTTAAACGATTTCTATTTAACTTATTTTATGATAAAGCAATTATTAACCTACCAAATCCCCTAAGGTTTATTCTTGCTAAGATAATATCAATTACTAGAAATAGAAAATCTCAGGAAATATATTCTCTAGTAGGTAATAATTCACCTATTTTACAAGAAACAGAATCTCAAAAAGATGCTATTACAGAGAAGTTAAAACAAACTCTGAAAGAGGATTTTAGGATTTTTATAGCAATGCGTTATTCTTATCCTGATTCCGAAGAAGCAGTAAGAAAAATAAATGAGTATAACCCTTCAGAAATAATATTGTTACCATTATACCCACATTTTTCTAGCACCACTACTGGATCTTCGATTAAAGATTTTATATCTTCTCTTTATAAAAATAAAAGTGAATATTCCCAAAATATTAAAACTATTTGTTGTTATCCTATCGATGACGAATTTATTAAAGCTCATTTATCATTAATAAAGCAATCATTTAAAAAATTGAAAAACAAAAAAAATTTTCGTATATTATTTTCAGCTCATGGTCTGCCTGTAAAAATAATAAAAGCAGGAGATCCATATCAGTGGCAGATTGAAAAGACTGTAGAAAGTTTGGTGTCTAAGCTTAGTATAGATAATTTAGATTATAAAATAACTTATCAAAGTCGTGTTGGTCCAGTGGAATGGCTTAAACCTAATACGGAGGATGAAATTGAGATAGCAGGCAAAGAAAATAAATCTCTTATAATAGTCCCAATAGCATTTGTATCAGAACATGTTGAAACGTTGGTAGAATTGGACATTGAATATAGAAAGATTGCTGGTAAGTACAAAATAGAATATATTAGAACTTCTGCTCTTGGAATAAATAAATTGTTCATCAATAGCATAACTAAAATGGTATCAAATTTAGTTAATTATGGTTTCGATACAAAAAATTTGATATGTAGTTCAATTAATAAAAGAGTATGTCCTTATAATTTTACTATGTGTCCTTGTAATTTAAAAAACTAAGTAATGGGGTAAAATTAATGGCTAGTTATTATTTATGGTTTAAAGCATTCCATCTTGTATCAGCAATTTCTTGGATGATAGGTTTACTATACCTACCAAGATTATATGTCTACCACACTAAAGTTGTAGTAGGTAGTGAAACTGACAAGATGTTTCAATTAATGGAAAAAAGGTTACTTAGAATAATTATGAATCCGGCTATGATCAGCACTTATATTTTAGGTATAATAAATAGTTACATATATGGGCTAGTAGCTTTAGGAACATGGTTTTACGTAAAAATGACAGCAGTTCTAGGTATCACTATTTTTCATGGTTTATTAGCTAGATGGAGGAAGAATTTTGTTGAAGGCAAAAATAATCATTCTGAAAGATTTTATCGTATCATTAATGAAGTACCAGCACTGTTGATGATAGTGGCTGTTGTTATGGTTATTGTTAAACCATTTGATTAATATATTTTTCTACTTTATTATTTATATTACTGATTTCTAATCGTGACGCATATAACAATTATTGAAGTAAGTAATTAACCTATGGGTGATGTCACCCTAGACTATTAAACCAATGTCTTACATCGAAATAAGGTTAATTATTATAGTTAACTATAGATAACATAACAGTGAAGTTTAAACAACTATATGAGCAAAATTATCCAAGCAGATAATAAGATTATGCAAAAACAGACTAGTTTAACTAAAGAACAAAAAGAGGTTGTTGGATTACTTTCAATAGGGACATTTCTCGAGTATTTTGACTTAATGCTTTATGTGCATATGGCGGTATTGCTTGCTTAATGAGTTGTTTTTTCCAAAAACTGACCCGCATACGGCTACTCTTCTTTCAGCCGCTGCTTTTTGTTCTACTTACTTGCTTAGACCATTTGGTGCATTAATATTTGGTTGGATAGGTGACAATGTAGGAAGAAAAGCATCTGTAGTCATTACAACTTTTTTAATGGCAATATCTTGTTTTGTCATGGCTAATTTGCCAACTTTTGCTCAAATAGGGATTGCTGCAGCTTGGCTGGTGACAATATGTCGTATTGTGCAAGGTATGACTTCTATGGGGGAAATCACAGGAGTCCAATTATACCTAACAGAGTATCTACAACCACTAGGACGATATGTTTCTGTAGCTATGATGAATTTCTGTGCCGCTTTAGGTACATTTGGTGCTTTAGGTATAGCCTTTATTGTAACTTCTTATAATGTTAATTGGCGACTGGCTTTTTGGTTTGGTGCAGGTGTGGCATTAGTTGGTATGATTGCTAGGGCAACGCTGCGAGAAACGCCTGAATTTGCCGACGCTAAACGTCGATTAAACAGAACTTTCCAACAGTTGAAAGGTATAGGATCTAACATTGACGTTGAACATGTAATGCAAGATACTCTCAATATTCAAGAAAAAATTAATTGGAAAACAACAATAAGTTTACTGTTAGTAGATTGTGCCAGTGATGTTTTACTTGGCTTATATGCATGGTGCTAATATTTTAAAATATTCTTTTAATTACACATCTGAGCAAATTATCAATAATGATTTCATTATTTCGGCTGTGATGGTGGTTAATGTTTCTCTAGTGGTATATTTAAGCAATAAAATATATCCACTAATGATTTTAAAAATAAAATTAATTTTATCTTCTATTACTTTACTTGCGACTCCATTTTTATTAAATGGAGCAACAACTGGCTTTGATATACTGATAGTTCAATCTTTATTACTATTCTTTGCATGTGATGCATCACCGGCTAATGCAATATTCTTCAAATATTTTCCAGTTTTTAAGCGTTTTACTTATGCTAGTGTGATATATGCTATATCAAGAGCTTTAATATATGCTATCACTTCTGTTAGTCTTGTTTATTTAACAGATTATTTTGGTCATTCGATTGCAGGTTTTGCATATGGATTATCACATTTTATTAAACTCGAGAAAGATGCTGGAAATCTTTCTGAAAAGAAAACTTATCTAGACTCTGTAGCAAATATTGCTTAGATGATATAGTAGGTAAATATTGGTAACATAGCTCTATTAGTTTTTTTTCTAAACCAATTGCTTCTAAGTGTATAGCTAGACGTATAAATTCTTCTATAGTTTCCTCAATAATCTTCCTAGCTTTTTCAGGTGACTTAACTCCTATAGTTTGTAAGTTGTGAATTCGGTCGAAAATTTTAATAAATGCTACATCATATTTTTTTTGTTGATATAATAAATCTAAAATCTCTTTGGAGCTAATCTTGCCGTGAGGCTTAACCCTAGTTAAATCTTCCACTTGACTAGCTACTATACTTCCAAAAATATATTCAATCATCTTTTCTGTCAGTTTTGTATCCTCAATAGTATCATGCAGTATACTGGTAACAATCATGTCAGTTCTGAAATAGCTTGGAATTTCTGATGCTGCATATTCCGCTACCATATACGCTACTTCAATCGGATGTGAGTAATAGGGTTCGCCAGACTGCCTCATTTGGCTGCCGTGATATTTTTTGGCGTAATAAATAGCTTTTTTAACTTCGTCAATATTTATTGACCGGTTTACTTCCTCATTTATCTTACAGAGTTTGTCCAGTAACCTAGTAGCATATTGACAAGGTGCATACTTTGAGTTGTCCCAATAGTTAATATCTTCCATAAAAAACTATAATATTTTAAATCACTATACAAGTTAAACTAAAAATTAGAATATTACTAGGAATTTATTATATTTTTTTTGAAAAAGATCAATATTTTTGCATTTTGTTGTTGTTTATCTATTAGTGCTTCTGATAATTAGTATATAGTATATAGTATATACTATATGGTATACTCAAATGACCTGAAAATGAATTTCAATGCAAGTTGCCAAAATATTATTACCATTAGCTAAGCTTTTCCCGTTGGATTATTTAATTCCAAATGAATTAAAATTAGCTATAGGAGATTTAGTAGTTGTCCCATTTAGAAATAAAGAATTAACGGGTATAGTTTGGCAATTAGATACTGAAGTTTCAGAGGGAATTATTAAAATCAAATCTATTAAACAGAAAGTGCCACTTGAATTTAGGTTTAATCAGGAAATATTAGATTTAATTAAATGGGCTGCTAATTATTATATGACTTCACTTGGTTCAGTTGCTAAGTTGGCTTTGCCGATCGATATTGCCCAGCAACCTATAAAAATAAAGCATCAAGAATTAAACAAAGATTTTATTTTGCCAACTCTTTCAATAGAGCAACAAGAAGCACTTTCTCTATTAAGTCAATCGGATAAACCATCAATTATTAAGGGAGTAACCGGATCAGGTAAAACAGAAATTTACTTTCATCTATTGGCTGATTATTTGAAGCAAGGTAACCAAATATTGATAATGTTACCAGAAATTGCTTTAAGTCAGCAAATTATAAATCGTTTTATAGCACGCTTTGGCTTTCAGCCAGTAATATGGAATTCTGTAGTTACTAAAGCTCAGAAAAAGATGATTTTAAGGGGTTTGCTCAACAATGAAATTAAAGTTATAATTGGTGCTAGAAGTAGTCTATTTCTACCGTATAGTAATCTTGGATTAATTATTATTGATGAAGAGCATGATAGTTCTTATAAGCAAGATGATGGTATATTATATAATGCTCGCGATGTGGCGGTATTGCGGGGAAGCTTATCCAAAATAAAAGTAGTATTATGCTCGGCTACTCCGTCTATTGAAACACTTTATAACGTAAGTACCAATAAGTATCAATTAATTGAATTGTCAAATCGTTATCAGGAGGCAACTTTGCCAGAAATTCAAATAATTGATATGAAAAAGGAGAAATTATCAAAAAATTCTTACTTATCTAAGGAGTTAATAGCATTAATTGGTAAAAAGCTAGCAAGTAAAGAGCAGGTGTTATTATTTTTGAATCGTAGGGGTTATGCCCCTGTGATGCTATGTAAACTTTGTGGTTATCGTTTTACTTGTAATTCTTGCTCTGCTTGGTTAGTGGTACATAAATCTAGCAAAAAACTTGAATGTCACCATTGTGGTTATCAAAGTAGGATTCATATTTTTTGTCCTGATTGTCGGGAAGAAGACTCTTTAACTGTTTGTGGTCCTGGGATTGAAAGAATTGAAGAAGAAACTAGGCATCTTTTTCCTGATAGTAAAATTGCGGTAATTAGCAAAGATTATGCCCAAAAACCTGAAAAGATCCGCGAATTACTATATAAAATGGAGCATTCTGAGATTGATATTCTAATTGGTACTCAGATGATTACTAAAGGTTATCACTTTCCCAACCTTACTTTAGTAGGTGTTGTTGATGCTGATCTTGGGGCTATTAGTAGTGGAGACTTGCGGTCAAGTGAACGCAATTATCAACTACTTCACCAAGTAGGAGGTAGGGCAGGAAGAGAAGATAAAAAAGGTCTAGTATTAATGCAAACTTATTACCCAGATAATGCTATATTTAGTTATATAAAAAATGGAGGAGATCAGTTTTTACAATATGAACTTGAAACAAGGCAAGCAGAGAATATGCCTCCTTTCACCAAAATGGCATCAATAATTTTGTCTGGGAAAAATGAGCATAAAGTGCTTGAAATATCCAAAACTCTAGTTGCAATTGCACCAAAAAGTTCAGCTAGAATACTCGGGCCATCTAGTGCATTAATGTTTAAATTAGCAGGAAAGTTTCGCTACCGTATTCTAATCATAGTGGATAGGAAATTTAATTTACAAAAATTTTTACAAACATGGTTAAGTTTAATCAAAATCCCTGCTTTTTGTCATTTGAAAGTGGATATAGATCCTAAGAGTTTTTATTGATATTACTTTCACGGTTATCCAAGTAAAAGCTTTAGCTAGTACTACATTTGTAGTTATTTACAATGTCGTCATCCCCGTGAAGGCGTGTTGGTGTCCGGTTTAAGTCGGTGATGTCATCCTAGACCAGTGAGAGCCTTCGGTGCGAATGACGGATTCGGGGTCTAAAAATGTTGAATAGTCTTCTTGGCTATTTTTTTAGACCCCTGCTTCCGCAGGGGTGGCGATAATACTGAGCCTAATATTAACTTGTTACAGATATTTGAGGTTAAATAAGTTATAAATATTTTTGTTGGAGATATTTTAAAAATATTTCCGATTGAATGCGATCTTCACCCGTAGCGTCTTTAATTAATTCACTGGTATTTTTTAATGAGCCATAGCTTCTAATATTATTATCTAAGAATTGGTTTACACCATTGAATTCTCCTCTTGTTATTTCCTTTTTTATATTGTGATTAACTTCCTGTGCTTTTTTCATGACCATTGAAGCAATAATTGCTCCATTAGTATAGGATGGAAAATAACCAAAACTGCCCATTGGCCAATGTATATCTTGTAAGCATCCGTCTTTATCGTTCTGTGGAGTAATGCCTAAATATTCCTGCATCTTATTATTCCAATAATGTGGTAGATCATCCAAAGATAAATCTCCGCTAATTAGCAATCTTTCTAGTTCAAACCTAACTATTACATGCATTGGATAAGTCACTTCATCTGCTTCTACTCTAATAAAACCAAGTTTGACTCTTGTCATTAATTTGTAAAGATTTTCTGCAGAATATTCTAGTCCTTTAAATCCAAATTCATCCTTAAGTAGCTTTGATAGATATTGACAAAATTCCTCTGACCTACCTACTTGCATTTCCATAAATAAAGATTGACTTTCATGGACAGCCATACCTTTAGCCTTACCTACTGGTTGGTTTTTATATTTGCTGGGCAAGCCCTGTTCATATAAACCATGACCAGTTTCATGCATAATCCCCATAATCCCTGAAATAAAATTATGCTCATTATATCTATTAGTTAACCTAACATCATCAGGAGTACCCCTACAAAATGGATGGGTTGATTCATCTAACCTACCTTTAGTGAGGTTAAAACCCATTATTTCCATAAGCCTTTTAGCAATTAATTTTTGTTGTGCTTCACTAATACTATTAGTGATAGGTAGAACATTTTCTTTACTTTGTTTTTCTACTATTTGACTAATTAATTCTGGTATAGTTTTTTTTAGATTATTAAACACTACTTTAACTTCATCAAGTGTGCGTTCAGGATCATATGTGTCAAGTAAAGCATCGTATACAGAACAGTTTAGTGCATTGGCTTTAGATTTAGCCATTTTTTGTACGCAATCTAATACTGTTTGTAGGTAAGGTTTAAGTGATAGATAATCATTATTTTTTCTAGCATCTCGCCAAATTAACTCACATTTTGCACTAGCAGTAACATACATTTTCCATAAATCATCATCTATACATGTAGATTCTGTAATTCGTCTTTTTGTTTCTCTTAAATTAGCTAACTGCCAAACATCAAGAGTGTTCACGTTTTCAGAGACAGATTCTATTAGTTCAGCTAATTTTTTCGATTGTAACCTAGAGTGGGCTATGGAAGATAGTAGTGCTATTTCGTTTGTTCTACTATCAATTGATCCATGCGGAATATTTACTGCGATATCCCAATAAAGTATGTTAATCACGTTATTAATTTGAAAAATTTGCTCTAACTCTCGCTCTAATAATGTATAATGTTTCATATAATTCCCCCTACTTCAAAAGTTGCTTTAAACCTCAGTTTTGGATTAAAAAATACTGCTTTACAGCCTTATGCTACATTTTTACGTAAATGTTGCTAATATCCTTTAACTCTAATGACACGGTTTTGTTGAGAAGCCCTTATGACCTCTACCTCGTTGGCATCTTTGTTTAGTTGTCTTACTACTTAATGTCCATATATCATTATTTAAAGAAAAAACAAATACAGTTTGTATTGCTGCAATAGAGTCATCCAGCAAACCTGACTGTTCAATAGTAATAATAACAGATGTAGGCGATTCAACACTTGATAGTTTTTGACTAATCAGAGTGTTTGTCAATTCTAAACTCCTATTTAGACCCATTTCATTTATAGCTAACTGTAAAGGGGAAATGTACTCCTTAGTATTATTTTCTTCGCCATTAGCATTAGAAATAAATAGAATTAAAAATAAGATTATTTGTATATAGTGTTTAAGATGCAGTACCATAAGTATTTTTTGATGAGTTATAAATTAATATAATAATAAAGAAAAAACTAATTCTTTATATCTGCTAATTTAGCAAACATTTTTTCCTCTTGAAGTTCTAAACATAGCAATAATAAGGTTTTTTGCTATATTAGATGATGATTTATTATTGACTTTAGAAGTTGTAATTTCATTAAAAATTCTTCATCTAAAGATACCAATAATCGTTTAGTAGGCATACAAAACCTAGAATTTCTGTAAATTTACAATATCATATCTGATACAGAACATCAATATTATTTGATTTGAATTTATGTTATTAAAAAAACGAGCATTATATCAATTAACTTTGTTATACTTATTAAAGTATGTTATATAATAAACATATTCGATGGTTAAACTATAGTAAAATAGGTTAAGACAAAATCTATTGAAAATTTTTCTTTTTAATATTGATCTAACGTAGAGTATGTAATAATATTATGTACATGTACTTAAATATGTCAATATAATGGAAGCAATATCTTATACACAAGCACGTAATAAGCTATCTAGCATTATGGATAAAGTTTGTACAAATCATCACTCTTTAATCATTACTAGACAAAAACAAAAATCTGTAGTGATAATGTCCCTTGATGACTATAATGCTTTAGAAGAAACTTGCTACTTATTAAAGAGTCCTAAAAATTCAGAAAGACTCAACCGTGCAATTAATGACCTTAACGAAAATATTAATTTTAAAAATATCACTATAAATGAAAGTATTATTTCATAATGATGCTTGGGAGGATTATCTTTATTTTCAGAAAAATGATATAAAAATTTTAGAAAAAATTAACCAGTTAATCAAGGATATATCTCGTTCACCTTTCTCGGGTATTGGCAAACCTGAACCTTTAAAATTTAGTTTATTTGGATATTGGTCAAGAAGAATAAATCAGGAGCATAGGTTAGTATATACCACTAAAGATAACACTATTTATATAGTGCAATGTAAATATCACTATTAAGAGAGGATTCAAAATCAGGGGCAAAAGTTAAATTTTGCTAAAAATATGCCTAACTTTGGTTATATTATTAGTACAATTTTTTGAAATAAGATGGAGTGTTTTGGATAATCTCAAAAAACAAAACTATTCTAGGGGTAGGTATTATGTATAAAAGTCTTCTTACTATTGCTATAGCGTTAATATCATTTACTTTACCAGCAATTGCTATGCAGTCTAAAGATTTACCAACAAATCAGGATGGTTCGTATCTTAATATATCTGTTACTGAACAAATGGATGTAAAAGAAGATTTACTTATATCTAGTATGCGAATAGAAAAAGAAGGAGTTGATCTAAAATATATACAGGATGAGATTAACCTAATGATGTCTAAAGCAGTAAAAATGGCTAAAGAAGTTGAAGATATTACTGTATCAACAGAACAATATTATGTTTACCAATATAACCAAGACCAAAATATTGATAATAAAAAAGATAAAGTAAAGAAAAAAATGTGGCGTGGTACTCAGGTATTATCACTGAAAAGCAAATCATCTGAGGCTTTATTGACATTAATTGGAAAATTACAGAATGAAGGGCTATTAATACAAAGTTTAAATTATACTCTTTCTAATGAAAAAAGAGAAGTCATTCGAGATTCTATGATAGAAGCTGCTATTGCAAAACTAAAGCAACGAGCTATACGTGTAGCTAAAGCTCTTGGTAAAGAATACGATGGATTCACTATGATAAATGTTGATCCTGAAGCAAGGAGAATGCCAGTGCCTAGATTGATGATGGGATCACCTGTAAATGCTGATGATAGTGTGGTTAATATGCCAGTTGCAGAACCAAGCACAAGTGAGGTAACTATAACTGTTTCAGCTACTGCTTTGCTTAAATACGGCTCAGTGTTGGGGAATAAGCGATAAAGTACCACTTATATTTTATAGCACAACGAAAGCACGAGGTAATAATTATGAAAATATCTAGTAAAGGGCAAATAACTATACCTATAGATATTAGAAGTAAATTTGGCTTTTTGCCAGATACAGAAATCACTTTTATAGAAAAAGAAGACGGCGTTCTATTAAAAAAATATCAAAATCAAAATGATAGAGGTAATAAATTAATATTGCATATGTCTGGAAAAAGCACAGTAAAAATGTCTACTGATACCATAATGAAATTAACTAGATCATAATCTTAGTTAACAGTAATATATTATTAGATATTATCACCTGTGATGCTAGGTGGTATAATTGGTCTTCTAACCAATTGTTAAAATTATCGCAATTTCATGAATTAGCAATTAATGATTATATATATACAGAAGTTTCAATAGGATTTGAAAGAATTGAAGAACTTGAAGAAGTAATCGGCAATAATTTTAAAGTTCTTCCTATCCCTAAAGAAGCCCTATTTTTAGCAGGAAAAGTTTTTATACAATATAAAAAAGCAAATAGTGGCAAGAAAAACTCCGTATTACCAGATTTCTTTATCGGAGCACATGCGTCTGTATTAAATATTCCTCTTCTTACAAGAGATGTAGCACGTTACAAAACATATTTTTCTAAACTCCATCTTATTCACCCTTAGGTCAAAAGATTTACATTCTTATTCTAATGTATACTTGTGACTGCTTGATTTCGAGATGACACTGGCTTGCTTTCATCGGCAACAAGCGGCTCAAATTAACTATTTTTATAGTATACATATTTAGCAAGAATAACTATAACAAATATAGGTTTATCCATTATAAATTCATTATGAAAAATACATATTATATTACCACCCCTATTTATTATGTTAATGATATACCTCACATAGGGCATGCTTATACAAGCGTTGCGTCTGACGTAATAGCAAGATTTATGCGTTTATCAGGTAAAGAGGTAATGTTTCTGACCGGTACTGATGAACATGGTCAAAAGGTAGAAAAATCTGCTATTGCCAAAAATGTTGAACCACAAATATTTACCGATACAGTATCTGAAACTTTTCGTACATTAATGCACTCAATGAACATTTCTAATGATGATTTTATTAGAACTACAGAAGCTAGGCATAAACAAGCAGTAAGTAGTCTATGGCAAAAATTGCTGGATAGTGGCAATATTTACCTTGATAGCTATAAAGGCTGGTACTCGACGCGTGATGAGGCTTTTTATGATGAATCAGAATTAACAGAAGATGGACTAGCTCCGACTAAAGCTCCTGTTGAATGGCTTGAAGAACTAAGTTACTTTTTTGCCCTATCAAAATGGCAAGATAAATTATTAGATTTTTACAATGCCAACCCTGATTTTATCAGACCAAATACTAGACGTAATGAAGTTATTAGTTTTGTCAAATCCGGATTGCATGATCTATCCATATCACGTTCTAGTTTTAAGTGGGGAATTAAAGTACCAAATGATGAAAAGCACGTAATATATGTATGGCTTGATGCACTAACCAACTATATTTCGGCTTTAGGATATCCAAATGATACAAACCAGTATAACAAATTTTGGCCGGCTGATGTTCATATAGTCGGTAAAGATATATTACGCTTTCATGCCGTATACTGGCCAGCATTTTTGATGGCAGCTGGCTTGCCGCCACCAAAATGTGTTATGGCACATGGGTGGTGGACTAATGAAGGGCAAAAAATCTCTAAATCTATAGGGAATGTAATTGATCCATTGCAATTAATAAAAGAGTTTGGTTTAGATCCAGTTAGGTATTATTTGATGAGAGAGGTAATATTTGGCTCAGATGGTAATTATTCTCGTAGTAGCTTAATCAATAGAGTGAATAGTGAGCTATCTAATAAAATTGGTAATTTATTGCAAAGAACTCTAGCCTTTGTTTATAATAACAATGAGGCAAAAATTCCGTCAATTAGCAAGGAATCTATCGATAGCATTTATGAGTCATTTTTAATGAAGCTATCCCACCAAATTATATCAGAAAATTCACTGTTCACTAAGACTTTTGCTGTTAATTCTGTGTTAGAAAATATTATTACTTTAACCGAAGAAGCCAATATTTATATAGATCGAGAAGCCCCTTGGCAGTTAAAAAAAACTGATCCTATAAGGATGAATGAGGTGTTATATACGCTACTTGAGACACTAAGATATATTGCTGTAATGTTACAGCCATTTATTCCTGATTCGGCTAATAAAATGCTTGATCAGCTTGGTGTACCAAAAAGTCAGAGAATGTTTAAACATTTAACAAAGGAGTTTATTTTAATTCCAGGTAGTAACATTAGCCAGCCAGAGCCTATATTTCCAAGATTTCAGGATAATACTCGATGAAAATAGAAGTCTATTCTAATTATTTCTTGTAGCATATATTGTAGTTCTTAAACTATGTATGGCCTTAAAACCTAGATAAACGGAAATACGCTCAATAATTATCTGTTGATGAAATGATAGTTCTAAGGCGATGCTCGAATTTTCCACTTGTACATGTAAAATATTTATTCTCTGTCCTTTCTCTTTAGGGCTAGATATTTTTAATGGGCTAGTTTTGCTACTAAATTTTGGTCCAACAATCTTGCTCCAATTAATCATAATTTCTGCAAGCAATGGGTGTTGTTTACCAAAGATTCGTCTAATAATTATGTTGATGTCATGGCTAAGCGGTTTCATGGGCAAAATTAATTATTGTAACCATTACTACTAATATAGCAAAGATAATTGATAATAAAGGAAAGTACAGAGAAATGATTGATAATACCATAAGTAATATATTGCATATTATAATTCTACTCACTACTTCCTTATGACTTTTTCCATTTCTGACTGCTTTTTGAAAAAAATGCTTTAAATGAGGTTGCCAAATTTTCTCCTTATTAACTAGTCTAATTAGTATGGTTAATCCTCCATCTGCTAGGTAATATAAGCTAGCAATAGATGAAGCAACAAACAAATGAACACTAGATGCTGAAATAAGTAGCAAACATAAACCTAATAAAAATCCTAAGCTTATACTACCTACGTCCCCTAGAAAGATTTTAGCAGGATGCCAGTTAAATATCAAAAAACCTATGGAACATGCTAATATAATGATGTTAAGCACAATTATAAAATTTATATTTATTATTATATCAGATTTTAGATAACAAAGTATCAATATAGTGATCGATAAATGAATAGATTCAGTACCACTAATACCATCTATTCCATCAAGAAAATTATAAATATTTAAAAAGACAATCAATCCTATTATAGATAGTACAAAATCAATATATAAAGGTAATTCGTGATGAAACAATACTACTGGAGATAAAAATAAAAAAATGGCTATTGTAGAACAAATTATGTGAAAAATTAGTCTTACAAATATCGGAATAGAAATAAGATCATCTAAAAATGAAATTGTAGAAATGATCAGCAGTAAAGGTACAATTTTAATTGAGTTTATCAGAGTTTTTGTTGAAAAATATTCATAGGCGATAAGAGCAATTATTACCACTATAACTATCGCAAGTCCACCTCCTCTTGGTGTGATTCTACTATGTACTCTACGTGGATCTGGTATATCCACCACTCCAAAAGATGGAAGACTAGAAATCAATAACCAAGTAAGAAAGCTTGTTGCTATAAAAGATAATAAAAACAAAAAACTATAATTAATAAAGTTACTCATAACAGCATATTAGATTTAAAACTGAAATATTCATTGGCTGTAATAATTACGTGGTCATGAACCGATATGCTCATATTAGCACAAGTTTCTACTATTTTGTGTGTTAGTTCAATATCAGTATTTGAAGGCTTACTAACACCACTTGGATGATTATGTACCAATATAATTGCACCAGCTTCATTAAATAAAGCTCTTTTAATTATTTCTCTTGGATATATTGTTGCCTGATCTATAGTACCTTGGCTTAAAACTTCATCAGCAATTAGGACATTCTTTTTATTTAAAAATAAGATACGAAATTGTTCTGTCTTCATGCTACCCATCGTTGCTTTTAGATAGTCTATTAGAACGTTCCAAGAACTAATTACATTTTGATTTATTACTTTTTGTTTTAGCATTCTGTTAGTTAGTTCACGCATAATGACAAAATTTACATATAAATTATCATTAGTTCCTTTAATATTAAGCAATTTTTCTTTATCTGTATTTATTAAATTAGCGAGACTACCAAATTGTGTTAATAATTCCTTTGCTAATGGTTTTACATCTTTTCTAGGTATTACACAAAATAATATCATTTCAAGTAATTCATAATCTGCAAGATTTTCTGCAGAAACAATAATACGTTGTCTTAGGCGTTGTCTATGCCCAATATAATGGGGTATATCATCTTTCATATTTAGTTTTACAATAAGTCTGTTTTATAAGGTGGATGTATCAAATGTTTTGGTGATAAAGTAAAAATGTCAAAACCATCTTTGGTTACGCCTAAACTATGCTCAAATTGTGCTGATAATGATTTATCACTTGTTGTAACTGTCCAACCGTCTAATTTACTTAGATGAGTGGAGTGATGTCCAGCATTTACCATTGGTTCAATAGTAAAAAACATACCTTCCTCCAAGACCAAGCCAGTGCCAGCTTTGCCATAATGTAGAATAGTTGGTTCTGTATGAAATATACGCCCTATCCCGTGACCAGTATAATTTCTAACAACTGAATAATTATGTTTTTCAACATAAGTTTGTATAGCATTTCCGATATCTCCTAAATGTACTCCTGGTTTTACTAGTTCAATTCCTATCATCATAGCATCATAAGTAACCTGCACTAAGCGTTTTGCTTTAATTCCTACATCACCAACATAATACATTCTACTAGTATCACCATACCATCCATCGACAATTACAGTAACGTCAATATTTATTATATCGCCATTTTTAAGGAGTTTATCATTTGGAATACCATGGCATACTACATGATTAACAGAAGTACAAATTGATTTTGGAAACCCATTATAGTTCAAAGGTGCAGGGATTGCATTATTAGACACAATAAACTCATGGCAAAGATCATTTAAATAGATCGTACTCACCCCTGGTTTTACGTAATCAGTAATAAAATCTAGGGTTTCTGCAGCAAGTTTGCCTGCAATATGCATTTTCTTAAAGTTTTCTTGGGAATGAATTGTTATGGTCATAAAATAATTAACTTTTTTTATTAAAATCATCTATTAGACTTCTTTCGAAACTCGCTTATGCTGAGGGATTTGAAGGAGACGCGGAACCTCGACCCGCAGCGTACTCTAATGTACGTGAGGATTCGAGTACCGCATCGACGTACAAATCACCAGCAGAAGTAGAGTTTCGAAAGAAGTCTATTAAAAGCATAGATAACCTGATTGATGTTACTCCATCATTGCGAGGAGCTATTAAAGTGGCTTCTCGCAATGACGTTGGGTAAAAATATTCCAGTCTATTAGCGAGACCACGTGAGTGTAGTGGCAATCCACATTTATTAGATTGCTTTGTCACATTCGGCTTTTCGCTAATAGACGTCAATTTACTACGGCTAGATGCTATCGGGTTAGCTATATAAATATATACTAAATTTCTACTTTTTAAATTATTATTTGAATTTCATTGAATCTTTTTCAATGGTTCTTACCTTATAAAAACTATAAGATAAGGTTATTGTATCCACATCATTCATTTCTTTATCTTCCTCAAAATCAGAGTCTATAAAAAATGTCACTGGCATCAACATTTTTTCTCCTGCTTTTAATAACTGTTCTTCAAAACAAAAACAATGTATTTTAACAAAATATTTGCCAGCTTTATTAGGTGTAACATTATAAATGGAAGTTCCTATTATATCATCGTTACTTAAATTTTCAGACTCATAAAAAATTAGTGTATTTTGTCCTAGGGTAACTTTAGACCTCCTTTGCTTAGGAATAAATCGCCAAGGCAATTTACTGTCAACATTGGAATCAAATTCTATAGTTATGGTTCTAGTTCCTTTTTTAGGAGAATATATATTGAGTTCTTGTCTTGTGGTAGTACCACCATATCCAGTGACTTTACAAAATAAATTGTAAATTGGTATTGATGCAAAGCTTAAAAAAACCATGCTAAGTACTAAACTAACTAGGGCTAAGGCAAAATTTCTATTAGATTTTTGTAACACAATGTTGCTCTCTTTTTGTAAAAAGTCAAATTTCAATTTTTTACAAGAAGTCTATTTAAAATATTTTAAACTTATGATATTATGTACCCATTCTAGTATATCCCCTAAGTAAAGGAATCTATTTTAAAGGTATTATATGACTAACAAAATCAGTGTGCCAGTAATTTCTGCAGAATCAGGGTTTTATCAGTATTTGCAAAAGATCAATAAAGTTCCGTCACTTTCACAAGAGGAAGAGTTTCTACTTGCCAAAGCCTATCTTGAGCAGAATGATCTAGAAGCTGCTCATAAGCTAGTAACTAGTCACTTGAAATTGGTAGCAAAAATTGCTGTTAGATATAGAAATTATGGACTACCTCTAAATGAGCTTGTGTCAGAAGGGAATTTAGGTCTTATGCAAGCAGTAAAGAAATATAATCCTGATTTAGGTTTTCGCTTGTCTACTTATGCTTTGTGGTGGATTAAAGCTTCAATCCATGAATATGTCCTAAAGTCTTGGTCTTTGGTTAAAATGGGTACTACGGCAGCACAAAAAAAGTTATTTTTTAGCCTTGGTAAAATTAAGCATAAAATCACTAACCTATATTCAAGAGCTGTTACAGATCAAGATTTTGTTCAAATTGCTCAAGAACTTGGAGTGACTAAGAATGAAGTTAGTGAAATGAATTCTAGGTTATCTGGTCCAGACTTATCATTGAATAATTTGGTAAATAGTGGAAATGATAACAGTGATAGCGAGCTAATTGAATTTTTACCGGAAACCCGTCCAAGTCAAGAGCTAAGATTAATTAGCCAAGAGGATTCTGTTAACAAACATAATTTGCTAACACAAGCGATGAAGATATTAAATGATCGTGAATTACATATTCTCACTGAGCGTAAATTAAAAGATTCTCCAAAAACTCTTGATACTCTTAGTATTGAATATAAAATCTCTAAGGAAAGAATTAGGCAGATTGAGAACACAGCATTTGAGAAAGTGAAAAACTTTATATTGCAACAGATGCCAAAAGCTGTTTAAGTGGATTATTATAATTTTTCTAGTATACTCAGATGGTTTTACAACATATTAAATTAAATATTAATTCATGAAAGCAATTGCTATACATTTATTGATTATTTTGATTTCTACGCAAGTATTTGCTGGAAATCAAATTACTAGAAAGAGTTTGAAATTTGATTCATCTAATGATTGTACAGAAAGATTAGATATTTTGGAAAAAGAGAATCAGCACTTACTTGGCAGAGTCGAAATAATTGAACATACTATTGCCAAATTAGAGAAAATTTTAGGCTCTACAAAACAAGAGGTAATAAATTCTGATGATACCAGTACAACAAAAAATTTATCAGATGATTCTATAGATAGCGATGTATTTGAAATATCGTCTACTAAAAAAGTACAAAAAGAAGTTGTGTCGTATGATACTGCGAAACCCATTTCGGGGATAGCAAAAGATAAGCAACTTTATGACTTAGCACTTGCCTCTTTAAAAGATAATAAATTAACCGATGCAGAAGAAAAATTTGCAAATTTTTTAAAAAATTACTCTAATAGTCCTTTGGTAGGTAATGCGTATTTTTGGTACGGAGAATCTTTTTTTAGGCGTAATATGTTTGATAAAGCGGCTATAAATTATCTAAAAGGTTACAAACAATCACCAAAAGGTTCTAAAGCTTCTGACTCATTGTTAAAATTAGCATTATCTCTTGGAGAATTGAAAAAAATACAAGAGGCATGCTCTATTCTTAATAAACTTGAAACAGAATTTCCGAGTAGACCAGCTACATCAATAAAAAGAGCTAAGGACGCAAGAACCAAATTTGCTTGTAAGCGTTAGGTTCTTATGAACAAAAAGGTAAATAATAATGACTGACATTTTAGAAGAAGTTTTAAATGATAAAAATGAAGAAAAGAAACTTTATTACTTTAAAAAACTTCTTCCTATAACTATAATCCTCGCGCTAATAGTTGTATTATTTATGCTAATAAACAATTGGCTTGGCGGTAAGAAAATAAAGAATAATCAAAAGACAGGTGATATTTTAGTTAAGTCTATGTCGCTTATCAATGACAACAAAGACCTAACCATAAAGTCGTTGGATAATTTAATTGAAACAAGTAATAATAAAGTAGGAGAGCTTGCTGCTATCGAACAAGTTAGCATAAAAATACATCAAGGAGATTTTATAGAAGCTAGAACTTTATTAAAGAAAATTATTGATAACAAGAATTATACCGAATTAACAAGTGCATATGCACGTCTAGTTTGGTTAAGTTTAATGATAGACGAAACAAATTTATCTAATGTAAACACTAATGAAATCGAGGAATATTTAAATTATTTTGATGATGAGAATAAACCATTCTTTGGTACTGCCAATATTATCAAAGCAATTTGGTATATTAACAATAACTCAAAAGATTTAGCAGAAAATACCTTGAAAAAGGTAATATCACTAGAAAGTACAACTCAAGTAGTTAAAGAGCAGGCTAAAGCTTTACTTTCAAACTTACAATAAACTTCAATTAGGGATAAGAATTAGTTAATTCTTATCCCTAATTGGCTTTAATATAAGGAAAAATGCATTCTTAAAGCGGCTAACGCGAATGCATTTTAAACCTTTCTAAAGCTAGAAACATGATTTTAAAAGATTAAAATCATGTTTCTAGCAAAATATTAATTTAACAATCAGATGCAGAGCCGTCTCAAATCTGATTGTTTCTATAATTTCACCGAATTAGGGATAAGAATTGACAAATTCTTATCCCTAATTCGCGTAACAACAAAGGCTTAAATTATGATAAAACAACGATTAATTATTTTCTTACTACCTTTTGTTCTAACTTCTTGCGGTCTTGGAGCTAAAAAGATTAAAAATATTGTAGAATTAACTCCTAGATTATCTGTAGAAAGTAATGAAACAATTCAAATAGATTCTACTGTAAGAACAAATATATTTAGCCCTGAACAGCTTCAAAATAAGGAATATACTGTTGCAAAATATAAAATAATATCAGAGCCAGTTTTTAATAAAGCTGTTGCCTATACCATTGATACTAAAGGTAATATTTCTGCTTTTTCTATGAAAGATAAATCTATTATGTGGTCATATAATATCAGCACTAACAAGAGTGATTATTATGTTGGTGGAGGGATATTATGCCACAATGATAAACTATATGTTACCTATGGTTCAAGATTCTTGGTCGTATTAGATAGTAGGTCAGGTCATGAAATAATCAGAAAAGAGTTGCCTGATATTACTAGAGTAAAACCGGTATTAATTAATAATCATACTATTGTAGTTCAAACAGTAACTAATCAAATATTAGCGATTAATATTGATAATTTAAATTTTGTTTGGCAACATGAAGGTGTAATAGAAACTTTGTCATCAAGTTACCATGTTAGCCCAATAGTACAAAATAATCATGTAATAGTAAATTATAATTCAGGGCAAATTCTTGCTCTAGAAGCAGGTAGCGGTCGAGTTCTATGGACTAACGATTTGTCTAGTCATCAAGAAATAGGCTTGCCAAATTTTGAGGCAGCATCTATATTATGCAAACCTATTGTCAATAACTCTCACATATATATAGCTAATAGTGCTGGTAAGATAGTCAAGCTAGATATTATGACGGGTAATATTCTTTGGCAAACCAAAGCTTATGATGTGCAATCTATGTTGTTAGTGGGTAATAGTTTATTTATAACAAATAATGCTGGACAAATAGCTGCTATAAGTACTGATTTTGGTAAAGTCAAGTTTGTAGCAGATTTAAATGATGGGAAAGATATTAAAAAAGTTAAAGCCTCATCATTCCTAACCCCTATAATTAGTAAGGTAGCTGAGGCAGAAGAGTGGAATTTAAATATTATTTCCACTAAAGGTGAATTATATAGTTTCCAATCAGATGTTAATGGTAATTTAAGCACCACTCCACAGATTACTAAAATTACTAAAAATATTGAATATTATGGAAAAACCTGCTGTGGTAGTGTGTATTTTGCTACTGATAAAAAAATTATGTTTGTCGATTAGTCAAGAACTATGTTAAATATATATGTACATTTATCTTGACAAAATAGTGGTTATAATGCTATTTAGTATAGCTTAGGCGAGGACAATGATAACATTAATTCTAATTAATAAAGATATATAACGTGAAAACTTATTCTGCAAAACCATCACAAATTCAGAAAAAGTGGTGGGTCATAGATGCTAAAGACCTTGTATTAGGTAGACTTGCTAGTGAAGTATCTAAAATCTTACGTGGCAAACATAAGCCTTCCTTCACTCCTCATTTAGATTGTGGAGATTATGTAATAATAATTAATTCCAAGCATATTTGCTTGACAGGTAAAAAATCAGACCTTAAAGATGGTAAGTTTTATTATCGCCATACTGGTTTTCCAGGTGGAATAAAGGATACAACAGCTGGAAAAATTCTGTCTGGTAAATATCCTGAACGTGTCGTTAAGCTTGCTGTAAAAAGAATGATTAAGCGAAGTGTTTTGGGATCAAAGCAGATGGGTAATCTATATGTCTATGCAGAGAATGAACACCCACATAAAGCTCAGCAACCTGAGTTTTATGATTTTGCAAGCAAAAATACAAAGAATAAAAAATAGTGAATTATGACAATATTAAAGGTTCAAAGTGAGAAAACCAAAAGCGATACAGTTCAGAGTAAGTTAGTTAAGCCTAAAACGCCTGTAGGAAGTAGTGATAATAAAGTCTATGGTACAGGTAGAAGAAAAAGTGCAATTGCTAGAGTTTGGTTAAAAAGTGGTAGTGGTAAGGTAATTGTCAACAAAAAAAATATGGAGCAATATTTCACTCGTGAAGCTCATACCAAATCTCTTTTGCGACCATTTGTTGTAACCAATACTGCTGGACAATATGATATAATATGTACTGTCAGAGGCGGTGGAATATCAGGACAACTGGGTGCTGTACTACACGGTGTTTCTAGGGCTCTTGACAAAATTGCACCAGAATTTCATAGTATTTTACGCAAATCCGGTTTCTTAACAAGAGACTCAAGGGTTGTAGAACGAAAAAAATATGGTAAGCATAAAGCTAGAAAAAGTACTCAATTCTCTAAACGTTAAAATTTTACAGAGTCTGTTTGGAGTTGTCTAGCATGTGATTTTCTGAAGCTCTTTCCATCATGGCGGGGTAGCTCAGTTGGTTAGAGCAGCGGAATCATAATCCGCGTGTCGGGGGTTCAAATCCCTCCCTCGCTACCACAAAATGCTAATTCATGTGGTAGTTTATTATCGACTTTGTGTAATGGGGGTTTTCATAATAAGAATCAACAACTAATTCTTTAAAGCATTAAGTATACTGCGATTTTTTTTATATTTTATATATGAAAGTTATTAGTGCTACTTGATGTCTATGCTATTATGCGGTGAATGTACTCGAAATTCTTCAAGTTCTTGCAAACATTATTATGAAAAGGATTACATTCGGTTTAATAGCTGAGTATGTAGCTATTATTATTTATAAAATTAAATTTTATCAAATTCTTCACCATCGTAAAAGATATTATGTTGGTGAGATTGATATTATCGCCCTACGTGGAAAACAACTTGTTTTTATAGAAGTAAAAGCAAGGCGTTCTGACGTTGATGATCGGATATTGTCAACTCATCAACAAGCAAGAATAAAAAGATCTGCTAGTGTATTTTTAAGCTCTAACCCAAAATACCAAAATTATCAAGTTAGATTTGACCTAATAATTATTAAACCTTACAGTATACCAATTATTATTGAAAACGCATGGTAATAGAGTTCTTTCTACTAGACGAAAAAGAATCTAATTATACACTATACACTCAAATGCTAACTGACTAAGTAATTATTTTAAAATTATTGCTTGACCAATAAAGCAATATATGTCAAAAAGATCATACTCATATAGTCTGAGACTTCTCTTAAAACTAGGCCGCTATAGCTCAGAGGTAGAGCACATCATTGGTAATGATGAGGTCGTAGGTTCAATTCCTACTAGCGGCACCAATTTTTTATTAGTTGTAATCCTTAAAGTCCTAGTACTCATAAGCTTTCTTCCTATAATTTGTATTAATATTTAAAGACTATCTAAACTTGATATATTTGTCAATTTATCATAAAAACTAGGGCGATTTCTTAAAAAAACCAAAATAAAACCTACATGAAAAATAATAGTTTCTAGTCACATTATTAGTTGAATTATTATTTTAATATTAAACTAAAATAAGTTAATTAAATAAATTAATCTTTTTCAATTGTTTTTGCTTAAAACTTAACATTAATAATTAAACTAATAGACTAGTTAATTAAATTAGTCATTATATCATAAATACTACTCAAATCGTTGATATCTTGATAAAAACTTGCTACCAAAAGAAGTTTTAAAACGAAAAAGCGTATTTTCTACGCTCTCCCTTCGGTCATAACTATTCTTTACTCTCCATGTTGATATCCCCTCTTTCGTTGATATTTTACAGCTTTATCTCTCTCTGTTTTAGGCTTGTGTAATTTAACTGATAATGAATGGTTGGGAGGTCTGATAACTGGCTTCATTCCTTTCTTTCTCAACAATTGATATACAGCTTCACCGTCATACCCTGAATCCCCAAGGAAATCTTTAGCCCTGATACCAATCAGCAATGGCTCAATCTGAGATATGTCACCTGTGTTATGTTCTGTAGTGCTATCAGCTAGGATTATTCCCTTATCATTTACAACAATATATGGTTCTTTTTTCTTCTCTCTTGTCAATTCTGATTTCTTTTTAATTTCTCTCCTTTCTATCAGATTATTTATACTTTTATACTCTATTCTCTATTTATGCAACAAAGCCAGACGGTATTAAAGAAAAAATTGATGAGAGATCAGGGTTCTTTTAGCTTATCACTACAATCTTTGAAATTAGTCACCAGCCCTTTAATAATTGACTCACTTGATTGTTATTGAGTAGCTTAGGTTTTTATGGTTATTTTTTCTAAAACTATTTTATTGTCAAAAGCACCATTGGTATCTTTTTTGTGCTTTTTAATGTTTAGTATATCCTTTAATTTATAAGAGTTGCTATTACATATTGCCTCAAGTACTTCTATGATATCAGCAATTTCTTCGATAGATTCACTTTCTAAAAATTCTTCTACCTCTTCAGAAAGTTTCTGTCTTAATAATTGTTTATACTCAGCCAATTCTGCAATACGAAAGACTGGTATTCGACCAGATTTTAAGATAATTTGCGGAACTGAATCTCTCACTAATTTTGTCATATTGCCTGTGTATTATTGGTTAAAGGTTAACCAATTGTCATAAAATTGGCATTTTCTAGCCATAAAATTTTGCAAATAATTTCATTGTTAGGATATAGTTTTGCTATTATATGTCGGTAAAAATTCAACTGATCAATATAAGATTCCTTAACTAATTGACAGGTTTTAGGTGGACTAGCATCGGATTTATAATCAATAATGGTTATTTTTCCCGTATCAATAGCAAGTAAATCAATTCGTCCTATCTTAACCTCATCATTTATAGTTGTTCCTATCGTTACTTCAGTTTTTAGCTCTTGGGAAATAAGTGCCATAAATTCTATATTATTCAGTAATTTATCAATATTACTATGAATCTTTTCTTGCAAAGTTGTTGGTAACTTGTGAATAAACAGATGTTTATTCATACTAGAAAAATCATTGATCTTTGTGGCATCTTCTAGAATTTTATGAAATATCTTACCATATTCCAAATGATCATTAACTATAAGAGGAAAATTGACTAAATAATTTTGCTTTGTATTTTTGGTGATTTTATTAATTAAAAAAAGATTTGGTACCCAATCTTCAATATCATTCCCACTACCTTCAATGTCATTCCTGCTTCCCTTGATGTCATCCTGCTTCGGTGCAGGATATAGAATATCTAAAGCACCTTTTTGGTCTATTTCTTTAGATTTCTGCCCATTTTCACTTTCTTCTATAGACCTCTTTTGAAACTCTACTTCTGCTGGTGATTTGTACGTCGATGCGGTACTCGAATCCTCACGTACATCTGAGTACGCTGCGGGTTGAGGTTCCGCGTCTCCTTCAAATCCCTCAGCATAAGCGAGTTTCGAAAGAGGTCTAATAACTGATTCATAAACTATGATACCATTTTCCTGTACCTTCCCGTGCATATTCATTGTTCTAGCAACCAACTCATACCAACAATTTTGTGGTAGCTTACTACTTGACTGATAACCACATATCACTAAATGGTCTTCGGCTCTAGTCATTGCAACATAAAGTAGTCTAATATATTCTTGTAAGTCTTTTTGTTGCTCCTTTCCTTTGAGAATTTTAAAGAATTCTGGGCTATTGGCTGATTGAGTGGTAGAGAACACTTGATTTTCGTCCCAAATGAATTTATTACTATTAGTTGGTACTGAACTAGTATCGCACAGAATAACAATAGGTGCTTGTAGACCTTTAGAAGCATGCACGGTCATAATTTTTATCTTACTTGACGATTCTAAGTTTCTTTTAATCTCAATTTTGTTATTTTCAAACCAATAAACAAAGCTTTGCAAAGAGTTATCTATATTATTAGCATAATTGCTACTCAAATATATCAATTCATTTATTACGTCATTACTATCAAAGCCATTAGCCTCAACTAAAACTTTTCTAACATCCAAACAATCGACAATAAGTGGAAAAAAATTCTCACAATTGGCAACCTTATATAGCTGCAAGAAATGGCACAGTTTCTTATATATAATTGCATAGTCTTGGACAGTTTGTAGGTAACCCCAAAGAGAATTTTTGCCTCGAGAAATTGCAATAGTTTGTAGTGCCTGTTCACTCATGCCGATTATTGGTGATTTTAACAGACTAGCCAAATTCAAATCATCTTGAGGTAGTAGTACAAATTTCGCTATGCTCATTAGGTCTAATACTGACAAACTTTTATTTAAAGTAATCCGATCAACATCTTCTACTGGTAAACCATGTTGCTTAAGACAATTAATAATCTCAAAAATCAACTCATCTCTCTTGCGTACCAAAATCATAAAATCTGATTCTTTGACTTCGGAATTAGTAGCAGGCAGGATTCTTCGACTTGCTATTTGGCTTTTTATAAAACTAGCAATTTGTTGTGCAAGTAATTGCTGAGCAGATTTGGATTTATTATGCTCTTCCAGTAAAGGCCAAAACAACTTACTCTCTTTTTCATCCTTAACTAATGGCCAAAGTTCAACTCTACCTTTATGAGTTTGACGAAATGGCAAAATTTTAGGATTATCAGATGTAAATAATTGAGGGGTAGTATGTTTAATTTGTTGAAAAATTAGATAGACAATATCAATAATTTCTTTAGTAGATCTATAAGACCACTGGAGGGTAATATTTCTGAAATTCTTATTTGCATCAGATAGGTTTTTATACAAATTTTCATTAACATAACTAAAAGAGCTAAGATTTGCTCCTTGGAAGCTAAAAATCGACTGTTTCTCATCGCCTACAACAAAAATAGTACTTTTTTGCTTAGTGCTAGAAGTAAAGTCTGCTATAATTGCAGTGATAATGTCCCATTGTTCTGGGCTAGTATCTTGTGCTTCATCAACAAGCAAGTGGTCAATCCCGCCATTAAGTTTATAAGCTATCCAATTTTTTGCAGCATTATCCGTTAATAATAACTGCGTAAGATAAATTAAATCATCATAATCAAGTAAACTATGCTGGGTTTTGTAGGAATCATATTTATCAAGAAAAATCTTTGCCAAGTTACGTAATGAATTTGAGTAATTCTCCATATCTTGCATTTTAGCTTGTTGATCTAGCTGAAAAATTTTCTCTTGAATATATTCAAGTTCATTCAATAACTTTGGGTACTTCATTGCCATAGATTTAGGCAATATGTTCTTACGCTTAAGGTTTTCTTTAGTAAGAAAAAATTGTTGAATTTCTTGATCTAGGTCAATAGCTATTGAGTATTTTGCCAATAATTGCTTAGCTTGATCATAAATATTTAGTAATTGTGCAGAAATAGTTTGAGTATCGTACTCTACAGAATCCATTTGTTTGGCAAATAATTTTTTAAACTTAATTTTTTGCTGGATTATTTCAGAGAAAATATCATTGATAGTTGTTTCATGGAAATTTGTCAGAAAAAAACTAATCAGCTCATTATAAGTCGGATCTAAATAGATTTGGTTTCTTATTTTGCTAAGAATCCCTTGTGCTGTAATCTCGTCAAGAATCTGAAATTTTGGATTAATACCAACTTCAAAAGGAAATAATTTAAGTATTTTCTGACAGAAAGCATGGATAGTATAAATATGAATACCATCTTCAGAATTTAGTAGTTTGTGATATAAAGTTTTGGTATATTTTACCTCACTTTCTAAAGGCTCTCTAGTAAGTAATAAACCTAACTCTTCAGTTAATTTAGCGGTTTCGTTTGCAGCAAATTTAGCAAGCTTATTTTTAATCCTACTCTGCATTTCAAGGGCGGCTGCATTAGTAAAAGTTAAGCATAGGATTTTTTCAAAGGGGACTCCCTTAATTAGTAACCGCAGCACCCTATCTGTTAAAATTTTGGTTTTGCCTGTACCAGCTGATGCAGAAACCCAAACAGAATATTTGGGGTCAGATGCTTGTTGTTGTAATTCATTCATTTAATTCCTATTTACCTCAGTTTTGGATTAAAATTAAAAATTTCAATCCAAAACTGGCTAGAATATATACGTTTATAAAACGTCTATTAGCGAGGAGTCGCGAAAAAGCGGCGACGTGGCAATCTAGGATACGCGAAGCGTACTACAGCTTCGCTGTTTACCTAGATCGCTACGGCATCTAAAGAGCCTTGCTATGACGATTATAGGAAAATGTAGGATACTATGCTTTTTTACTCACATTAATAGCCATATTACACATTAATTTAATAACTTTATTGATTAAGGAAGCAAATACTATATTACTGCTACCTTGTACTAGGGCTATATCTTTATGTTCAATTTCCTCAGCCTGAAATTGTTTTATGCTATCTACCAATTCTTTCTCTAAATTATACAATTCGAGATAATCTATTTGTTTCTGATAATGTTGTTCAATCACTTCTTCTACACTTTGCGTTAGTAGCATGGCAGTTTTTGTTCCTATCAATATCGATCCACTACCAAGTATATAGCCAATAATATGCCAAAATGGTATAAAAATAGTTGGTCTAACATTACGTTGTAATAACAAATTAGTAAAGTAGCTCAAATGTACTTCTTCTTGCTGCATCATATGTTTTATTGTAGAGGAAGCTTCGTGGTTTTTGCAATAATTTAATTGCCCTTGATAAATTCGTTTAGCTCCATATTCTCCAGCATGATTTACTCTAATAATTTCTTTTATGATATTATCTGAATTGGTGAAATCGGGTCTTGCCATATGCTGCCTTAGTATCTAAATAACGGATAATTTATTGCATTTTATAATATATCAATTTTATTAGATCGGGTAATCTTAGAGATAGTACTAGGAATTAATACAAAAATTCCAAAAACAAGAACACTATATTTTAATATAATACTACAATAGAAAATGAAAATGTTTATTTTTAGAGTAGGTATGAATTTTGCTATGCCAATTAAAATGGCTAGGGATATTAGAGCGGTTGGAATACTAATTTTGTGCTGTAGACCAACTGCCTGATTTTCTATCCATCGTAAGGATAACCCAAAGCCAATGAGAGCTCCTATTGCCATCGGTATCATAGGTGGCCATGGTAAAGATTGAGACACTATGGTGTATAGTGAGATTATTATAGCAAGTAAAAACCAAAATTTTTTGCAACTATGTTGAAATACTTCTACAAGTAATGCTCTTTCTAAATATGTTTTCCATATATGGAAAACACAAAACCCAAATATCAAACCACCAATTACATCATATATACTATGAACACCAAGATATACTCTTGAAAGACCAATACCAATTATTGGCAGTAAGCATAAATACTTAAAAGGACTATTTTTAAGACTTAAAAAGATTGCTAGCCAAAAAGTGGTTGCCACTTGAACATCACCACTAGGAAAGCCAAAAGGATCATACACAGATATTAAATGTAAAGATATGTCAGGACGCGATATTTTAAATAAATTCTTTAACAAGCAATTAAGTAAAGTACAAAAAGGTATTAAAAATCCTAATGATCTAAATAATAATGCCGATGGATTTAACCAATATCCTAAAGCAGTAATGGTAATGTAAAAGTAATCACTAGCAAAAAATGGAAATAACTTAAATATGGTTGTTAGAAAATCTGTTCTTATTTCTACAATCCAACTAGTATCTATCATGAAAAGAATGCTTATAATGATTGATATAGTTTGCAATAAAAACTGATGCTGGGATACAAAATCCGATTATAGCCCATTGCATTTGCCTGATAGCTAATGGTAAAGAGGAGATATAACCAACTGTAAAAAGCATTTTGACTATAAAGAGCATGAAAAAACACAGTATTGTTGCTGATATACTCTTCTGCTTTGAAGAATTGGTTTCGCAAAACTGCGGGGTATTCGCGTACTCACGTAGCTCATCTACGCTCCGTTCGCTCACCCCTTGTTTTACGTTCCAATTCTTCAAATCATTTGAGTATATTTTGCTTCGTAAATTTATAATTGTTATTTTTTTTGTAAAAATGTTTTCAGAAAATATTACTCCAATAAGAGCGTAATATGCCATATATAGATGTTCTTCTACCTTATGTATAGATGCAATGTACAACATCAAAAATGTAGTAAAAGTCAATAAAACTGGTGGCAATATTTGCTTTTTTGTGCTTGCAAGAAATGTATAAAAGGCTATTAATAAAGATCCAAAGAATATGGCTCCTAGAATATCAAAATAATTATGATAGTCACAATAGACTAAACTCATTCCTATTCCAAATAGCAAACCAGTTATCAGAATTTTACATATACGGCTTTGTGTTTTTGTCATCAGCCAACCATATAAAACAACTGAAGACTGCATATGACCACTTGGAAAAGCAAAACCTTGTTTACCAATATGAGCGGATAGTGGTACTTGAAATGTAATTTTTAGAGCAAAATTAAATAACATACTTACTAATATTAAACATATTGCATTAAAAAACACTTTTTGCTCTAACCAAATATAGCCTAGTATCAGTAGTGGGATAATGACTATATCATGACTAAAACTTAAAAAAATCTTAGCAACATTGTCTAGCATAAAAAATTGTAGAAGATTTGAACTTATAGACACTATTTACCTGGTCGCCAATTAAACTTCACCCATTATACAGAGTATCTATATACAAGATTTTATCATTTTGTCAATAGCTAATTACCCAGCTAAAAGCTCCAGTGATTATAATTGTCTTTTTATAGGTGATCATTTATAATTACCTAATTACTTACTGTACAAACTATCAGAGTTGGCTAGAGGAAAAACAACATATTGTTATAAAAAATATTTGATCCTTGATGACTTAGTGGAAATCTAATATATTGTATAATATAGGGAGGGTGCTTATGAATTTATCCAAAAAAATAAAGAACCATAAAAAACAAAAAAACTACACTCTGTTATATGTGCTTGTAGCTATGATTGTATTGGTGTATTTTGTAACTTTAATAAAGCTTTCAAGTTAAAACTATGGAAAAAAAAACTATCCTTCAATTTTTTGGAGGTATTATTCTATTGATAGGTGTAATAATTTTTGCAATTAGTCATCGAAGCACATCTAAGAATGATGTAGATATTAATATAGTAGAAATTGTAACGGTTATAAAGAATCATAGATTTGAGCCAAATATTATTAGAGTAGAAAGTGGTAAGAAGATTCGTTTTACTATCCACAACCAAGATAGTACAGTAGAAGAGTTTGAGAGTCATGATCTACACCGCGAAAAGATTATTATGCCAAATGACTCTATAAATATCATCCTTGCCCCTTTAGTCCCGGGTAAATATGATTTTTTTGGAGACTTTCATCAAGAGACAGCACAAGGGTCTCTCATTGTTAATTAAATTTATTTAGGTTTAGATGTTTAAAATAGCATTAGTGGTATTCAGGGAATGCCTAGAAATAGCTTTGTTGCTTGGTGTAATGCTTGCTGTGACAAAACAATTAGAAAAATCTAGAATTTATATAATTGCTGGAGTCATGCTTGGTACAGTTTCTGCTGCGTTATTTGCTTTCTTTACTCGTAGTATAACCGTAGCATTTAGTGGTCTAGGTGATGAGATATTTAACTCTGGAATTATTTTATTAACAGTTGCATTAATTGGTTGGACTATAGTATGGATGCAAGGTTATGGTATTAAGATAAAACAAAATCTTAATGATTTGTCTGTAAAAATTAGTAGCGGTGATAGTAGTTATATAATGCTAGTACTGATTGTTGCGGCAACTATTCTTCGAGAAGGAATGGAAATTATTATATTAGTTTATAGTATTTCTTCAGTCGAAATTATTGACAGTAATAGCTATCTATTAGGATTAATTATTGGTATAGTCAGTGGTCTAACTTTGGGTGTCATTATCTATTTAGGTTTAATAAAAATAGTAAACCAACAATATATATTTCGTATATCTTCCATTTTATTAATGCTTGTTGCTAGTGGCTTTGCAGCAGAAGCTGCTGGTATATTGAGTTCTTCAGGGATTATTACTATTTTATCCGACCAGCTTTGGGATAGCTCTTGGCTCATTTCTGACAGAAGTATCTATGGTAAATTCCTAAAAATGATTACTGGATATATTGCTAGACCTAACGGATTACAAGTTGTTTTTTATGTTTGTACTCTAGGTTTAATTAATATCTTAATACAAATAAAAATCAGACACACAAAAGCAGTAACAGAGAAATAAAACTATTTATGATTAATTTTTTATCAGAAGTTGCTCCGCTTATAGCTTTTTTTATTGGCTATTTTTATGGTGGTAGTATACAAAGTGCGACGTTATATATACTTATTACTTCAATTATTTGTGTTAGTTTGTGTTATCTTATAGAAGGAAAAGTTTCCAAATCCTCCTTAATATCTTCTGGAGTGTTATTAGTTTCAGCTAGTATAGTTTTGATTAGTGGTAACTCTATGTATATCAAAATCAAACCAACTATTCTATATGTAATTTTTGCTAGTATATTTTTTATCAGTGCCATAAGAAATAAGGCCTTTTTGAAATATATGTTTAATCATTTTGTCCAACTTGAAGATAAGAACTGGAATATTTTAAGCTATAGATCTGCTGTTTTTTTACTGTTCATGGCAGTGTTAAATGAAATAATATGGCGTAATTTTGCAGAATCTACATGGGTTATATTTAAAATATTTGGAGCAATACCTGTAACGATCATTTTCTTTTTACTACAACTACCTTTTATATTGAAGAACAGACTTCCAGATTCAACAGAGTAAGGTATATTCGATGAAAATCGAGAATTGCGTTGTCGTCTTCAGGACACAACTGTTGAAAGTTAAAAAATCATCTATTAGCGAAGTGCTGTTGTAAGGCTTAAACCGTCATTGCGAGACGCCGCTGCAAGCGGCGACGTGGCAATCCATGAAGCTTGTTATATAGATTGCTTCGTCGACCTACGGTCATAACTGTCGAAAGTTAAAAAAGGTATTAAAATATAACTAAAGATTGTGTATAAATTAAGTTCATATAAATACAAAAAGTTGAATAATATACAAATATTATAAATTTAATAGGTGAAGATAAACTAAATGAAGTAAATAAATTATACAAAATAGATAGGTCATTGCTTGAGACAGAAATTATCAAAGATATAGTGTTATTTTGCAGCGGAGAGCCTAATCTTGTAGATTTAAAATTATAAATGTTAGATTATTATTTATGTATAATTTTTGGTTGCAATAAATTATAGTTTTTAACTTTCGACAGTTGTGGACCTACGGTCTCCTCGCAATGACGTTTTGTACTTTTCGGCAATTTTTAAATGCTATACGTAAGGTGAATGACTCAGAAAAAAACTTGATTATCGAGTATATATAGATTGATGAAATATTTCGTAACATAATGTAACTTGCATGTAGTTGTTTAAGGCATTAAAATAAGTTGAATTTCTAAAATGTTAGTAAAATTAACCAATGCAAGTATCAATACTAAACCCAGTAAGTTGTTATGGTGTGGGCGTTCATTCCGGTAACATTACTCAGATGACTTTAAGACCAGCTGTAGAAAATACCGGTATTGTTTTTGTCAGAACTGATGTAAGGCAAGAGATAAATTTTATTCAAGCTAGTTGTTTAAATGTTTCAGAAACTTCTTTATCTACTACCATAAAAAATGAACATCATATTTATGTTTCAACTATAGAACATTTAATGGCAGCTCTTTGGGGATGTGGAATCGATAATTTAATAATTGAAATCGATGGTCCTGAAGTCCCGATAATGGATGGTAGCAGTAAACCATTCGTCTTTATGATAGAATGTGCTGGTAGACAATTACAAAATACTCCAAAGAAATACCTAAAAATCTTAAAAGAAATTAGGGCAATTCACAAAGATTGCGAGTTAGTAGCTAGCCCTGCTCATAGCATGACGGTTGATATAACAATAGATTTTGCTAGTAAGGCTATTGGCAAGCAAAATTTAGTCTTCTCGGAGAATGAGTCTTTCAAAAATAACATTGCTGATGCTAGAACTTTTGGATTTATCCATGAACTTGAATATTTAAAAAGTAAGGGCTTAGCACGTGGTGCATCTCTCGATAACGCTATAGGTATAGATCAAGATATTATAATGAACCACGATGGACTAAGATATACTGATGAATTCGTGCGTCACAAACTTCTCGACCTGTTTGGAGATTTATATACTACAGGAGGTCATCTAATAGCTGACATCACGGGTTATAAAACTAGTCATGCTCTTAATAACCAATTCTTACGACAAGTATTTAGTGATCGCAGCTTCTATCAATGGGTTAGTGCTAGAGAAATTTAGGTTATTTTTTACCCAAAAACTTGAAAATTGGTTTACCAACTCTTCAAGTTTTTGCAGTATACTCGAATAATTTAAAGAGGGGGTATTTCTATTTATACTGCTCGTAAATGAAGAGTTGATAGGCGATAGAATCAAAATCATAATAGTAGCAGGAATTACCAAGTCGAGGAGTGGAGCGTACATTTAGTACGTTAGCACCGCTAGAATCTTGGATAATGACAACGCAATTCTTGATAATATCGGCTATTTTACGTAAATCGTTAGTATCTTGAAATTGCATATTTGAAGTTGTAGTAAATTTGTTTTTGAAATAATATTATGATAGAAAAATAAGCTTGTCAATTAATAGCAAATCATTTATTGAATAAGTAATAGGCAATTATACCTATTGAGAGTAACCCTGCCTATTCTTTTTGCTCTTTAGCTAGGCTTCTTTATTATTGATCACAAAGACCACAAAGAAGTCCAAAAAGTCAAAGAAGCCGAAGTATGATGAAATTGTTAAAGTAGCAATGGAAAATCCTATGGTAGCTTATGATTTTCTTAAAACTCATTTGCCTAAGGATGTGCTGGCTATAATTGATACGTCTACGTTAAAAATAGAAAACGCAAGCTTTATTGAACCAAGGCTTACTCGTAGTAGCTCGGATGTATTATTTTCGGCTAAATTTAATGATCAGGATGTTATATTTTCACATTGATAGAACATGTGCGACATGAAGTTGCACAAAAGAATATGCATAAATATGCATTAGGACAGCATCGAAATCCTATTGTCACGCCTTTGGTGCAAATCGGGTAACTAATTTGTGCTAAGCAAGGGCGAAAGCCGAACCAAAGTATTTAGTTGGAAAAAAAATGGAGGCAAGACAAAATCAAAATAGGTTGAACGCAAGTGAATCTTTGATTTAAAATACCGTAGCGAGTGAAGTATAAAACCAACTGTTACATATTAATGGGGTAATTTTAGATAATAAATGCTGAAAAGATAATGTTCTCTTTTCAGGAAGATGCCATTCCCCCGGTATAGAGAAGGCAACCTACTCGATGTATTTCTTTTGTGTGGAACATGGTAAACCTAATAATGTATTGAGAATATATATTTAGTGGGCAAAAGATGGTTTAAAAAGCGAATGTCACCAACTGAAAGGTAACAGGAATAAATAACTGGGTGGATATGCTTAATGTAAGCTAATTCGAAAGGGTGCTGACTTAAACTAGGTTCTTATATCTTTAAATTATGATATAAGTAATTGTAAGAGGGTGACTTGATAGGTTCTTGATTGAAATAATCGTGCACAGAATAAGTACCCTCTTACAAGGTTTGCTTTGAACAAATTGCAGAAGGTGCTGGAAGCAGCAGCCTTGCCCAATAAGATGAAGGAGATTATATCATGAGTAAAATAATAGGTCTAGATGTAAGTAAAAAATGGTTAGATATATGTTTATATGAGTCTAACAATAAACCGATATATAATCGTTTTTCCAATGATAAGTTAGGGCATGAAGAACTGATAAAATTAATAAAAGAGCAAGAAATTAAGATAATAGTATGTGAGCATACTGGAGGTTATGAAGCAGAGATTTGCCAAGAATTGTATAATAATAAGCAACAAATACATAAGGTCAATACCTATAGTTTTAATTCATTTAGTAAATCGGTGAATTTGTGTAAAACTGATAAGAAGGACGCATTTAAATTAGCATATTATGGCGACAAGATGCAACTTACAGCTAATTATTTATATCAAGTTGAATCAGAGACTTTGAAGAGATATCAGCAAAGGCGAGAAGATTTAGTATTAATGCTTAGCAATGAAAAGAAGAGGCTACATCATAGTATTGATGGCATTGATAAAGAGAGTATAGAAAAACTCATTAAATTTTTACAGAATGAAATAGCTGAGCTTGATAAGAAATTAAATGAGGTAATAGATGAATCAGAAGAGTTGAAAGAGAAGGTAAAAATATTAGAGAGTGTGCCTGGTATTGGTAAATGCGTAGGTAAAAAACTAATTAGTTTTTTACCTGAATTAGGAAAAAAAAATTATAGTAGTAACGAATTGTCAGCAATTGTGGGGATAGCTCCTTATGCTCGTGATAGTGGTAATAAGCAAGGACGAAGATTTATTAGAGGTGGCAGGAAAATACCACGAGATGCTTTATACATGGCGGTATTGGCGGGGAAAAATGGTGTCAAAAATAGTTTTCAATATTTAAAAGCTTTATATGATAGGCTTGTTAACAATTTTAAACCTAAAAAGGTTGCTATAGTTGCGTGCATGCGTAAACTACTTGAAGTGTGCCATAAACTTATTCAACAAAAACGTTGTTTTGTTATTTAGATAAATATTTTTTATTTTTTTGAAATTTTAGATAAAAGATAATTGCTGTTGACAAAAATTTTAACGTAACCATATTAAAGTTCCAACGAAATTTAGAAAAGCTAAAAAAGTGGCTGGAGCTTTATCAAATCTAGAAAATATATGCCTAAAATGTTTGATTTTACCAAATAAGCACTCAATTAAATGTCGTTCCTTATAAGTATGTTTATCATATTCACGTTGTACTTTACGGTTAGATTTTGGTGGTATAATAATCTCACACCCCTTATTTTCTAAACTTTCTACAAATGCACTACTATCGTATCCTTTATCGGCTATCACAGTCGTATTCTGAACATCTTGAGTAAGATTTCTCGCTTGAGTTATATCATTTCTTTGCCCAGCAGTTAGTATAAACTTTAATGGATTACCAAGGGCATCAACAAGGGCATGAATTTTAGTACTAAAACCACCTCTGCTTCTACCTAAAGCTGCTTCTTCTTGATTACCTTTGATATATCCAGATGAGCAAGCATGTGCTCTTATAATAGTTGTATCAATCATAATCAATTCCATATCTGCATCTACTTTAACATAATCCATTAAAGCATCCCATATACCTTTATCAACCCATCTCTTAAATCTGCGATAAATACTGTACCAACAACCATAATCGTCAGGTAGAAGACACCATTGACAACCTGTTCTAACAATAAACCATATTGCTTCAATAAACTGTCTCATTTTTTCTTCATTCTTGTTGTGTATACCATTTCTTCTTACTATGGCAACTTTCTTTCCTCTTTCCTAACTATAATTTTTGTCAACAGCAATTATCTTTTATCTAAAATTTCAAAAAAATAAAAAATATTTATCTAAATAACAAAACAACGTTTTTGTTGAATAAGTTTATGGCACACTTCAAGTAGTTTACGCATGCACGCAACTATAGCAACCTTTTTAGGTTTAAAATTGTTAACAAGCCTATCATATAAAGCTTTTAAATATTGAAAACTATTTTTGACACCATTTTTCCCCGCCAATACCGCCATGTATAAAGCATCTCGTGGTATTTTCCTGCCACCTCTAATAAATCTTCGTCCTTGCTTATTACCACTATCACGAGCATAAGGAGCTATCCCCACAATTGCTGACAATTCGTTACTACTATAATTTTTTTTTCCTAATTCAGGTAAAAAACTAATTAGTTTTTTACCTACGCATTTACCAATACCAGGCACACTCTCTAATATTTTTACCTTCTCTTTCAACTCTTCTGATTCATCTATTACCTCATTTAATTTCTTATCAAGCTCAGCTATTTCATTCTGTAAAAATTTAATGAGTTTTTCTATACTCTCTTTATCAATGCCATCAATACTATGATGTAGCCTCTTCTTTTCATTGCTAAGCATTAATACTAAATCTTCTCGCCTTTGCTGATATCTCTTCAAAGTCTCTGATTCAACTTGATATAAATAATTAGCTGTAAGTTGCATCTTGTCGCCATAATATGCTAATTTAAATGCGTCCTTCTTATCAGTTTTACACAAATTCACCGATTTACTAAATGAATTAAAACTATAGGTATTGACCTTATGTATTTGTTGCTTATTATTATACAATTCTTGGCAAATCTCTGCTTCATAACCTCCAGTATGCTCACATACTATTATCTTAATTTCTTGCTCTTTTATTAATTTTATCAGTTCTTCATGCCCTAACTTATCATTGGAAAAACGATTATATATCGGTTTATTGTTAGACTCATATAAACATATATCTAACCATTTTTTACTTACATCTAGACCTATTATTTTACTCATGATATAATCTCCTTCATCTTATTGGGCAAGGCTGCTGCTTCCAGCACCTTCTGCAATTTGTTCAAAGCAAACCTTGTAAGAGGGTACTTATTCTGTGCACGATTATTTCAATCAAGAACCTATCAAGTCACCCTCTTACAATTACTTATATCATAATTTAAAGATATAAGAACCTAGGTGATCCTACGATAAAATTTTGTTAAAGAGAGCTAATTGTTATGGAAAAGTTAGATGCTTAAGAAGGCAAATGTAACACAACAAAATCAAGATTTTGAATGGAATTCCATAAAATGGAAAGAAGTCAATAACATGGTTAACAATCTTAGACAACGTTTATATCGTGCTACTGAAGAAGGAGACTTAAAGAAAGTGCGTAATTTACAAAAGTTGATATTACGATCACACTCTAATAAATTACAAGCTATCAGGAAAGTAACCTTACAAAACTCCGGCAAAAATACTCCCGGTATAGATGGATTTGTGGCAATTTCAAATAAGGAAAGGAAATTATTGTATAATAAACTTTCCCAAGAGAAAGAACCGCAATCTCAAGCTGTTAAGAGAGTATATATTTCTAAAGAGAATGGCAAAGAACGCCCTCTTGGACTACCTACAATAGCTGACCGTTGTAGACAATCTATTGTTAAGACTGCACTTGAACCTTATTGGGAAGTAAAATTTGAAGGCTCTAGTTATGGTTTCAGACCTAGTCGCGGAACTCATGACGCAATACAGAAAATCTTTTGTATTACAAGAAGTGGTTCAAATAGACCATGGATTTTAGATGCTGACATTAAAGGAGCTTTTGATTAGGCATGTTGATACTCCTTTCTAAAATCCACATCATAAAGGTGAGCATTTTTTAACTGATTAAATAATTTAATTGTGTCATAATGGTCGGGGAACAAGTAAGCGTTTGTTTCAGTATTTTTAGATACTTTAATTCGACCATTATGAATCCTATCATAAATCCAGTGTCTATCTACAGCTATTTTTTGGGTGACTTGAGTTACAGATAAAAATCCTTCTTTGCGTAATTGATGAGATTGTGATTCTTTTTGTAATAGCCGGTGCTTGAGACGAATAGTTTGTACCGTGCCGGGTATTACATAGGGTTTCATAGGTGAACGATAACCTTTAGCAGTTAATTGTTGAGCAATAGATTCATCATTTATACCTTTCTGACTTAGGGCGATTATTTTTTCTCTATTTCTTGTGACGATGATAATTCTTTAAAAGAACCTACACGAACATTAATTGACGTTGTTGTTGTATCACCACCTTTCCATACAATCCGTACAGATATAGTATCACGTTTTTGACGATGAACAACAACTTTATCAATAAGGCAGCGTAAAAATTCTTTACGTTGTTTGTGAGATAATTCTTGCTTACTCCATATGGTGGGTAATTGTTTGCCAATATCTCTAGATTAAATTGTGCTTCAGCTAATTTAGCTTGATAACTCAAACGTTCTAATTTTTGTTGCTGAGCTTTAAGCACCGACTGGGTCTCAATATCCTTATCCTTTAAAGAGGCTTCATAAGCATTTAATTCTATCGGTGAGAGTGCCTCAAAAAAAGTTTTAATTACATATTCATCAATTGAATCCGCGGCTCATCTTCGAGACGAAAAAGTGCTTGAAACGTCTAAAGAATCAGGTTCGCAGTGGTTTTGGTATGAAGTTTGTAGTCATGTAAACATCACTTTTCTACTTGACATACTAAAAATTAGTCAACATAATGCTTCTTATGTGTATTACCATTGTTTTGTTTCAAATAAAAACTCTTGTCATTAAAGTACACTTTTATCAGTATTTCTTTATTATAAAATTCCACAGGTGAAAAAATGTAGTCAGTAACGAGAATTTAATTCTACACTCCACTCGTCGCATAATACTCACGTTCTATAGCATAATTTCTGCTCATATTTATCTCGAAGATGAGCCGCGGACAAAAATTGACAGATTGGGGTACGATATTGGCTTCTGAGATAGTTATACTGATTATCTTTCAAAATAGAATTAACATGGTATCATGGTATAATTTAGTATTAGGTCTATCATTAGTTGGAATTAAATTATTAATTCTATTTTGAAAGATAATCAGTATTACTATACATTTTCTTCGATCGATTTCTAAAGAAAATAATGTATAATGAAAATTATTAAGAAATGAACTAACATGACCACATTTACTAGTATAAAAACTCCTCGCTGGCTATATCGTTTTGATAATTTTAAACGTGCTTTTGCTTTGCTACGTGAGGCGATGTACACAATGCGAGAACGCAAAATAAGTCAATTAGAGATGGAAGGAGTAGTGCAGCGTTTTGAATATACGTGGGAATTGACATGGAACGTACTTAAAGACTACCTAGAATATAAGGGGGTGATACTATCAACCATTACCCCAGCTACCGTACTTAAGGCAGCTATTGTCGCTAATTTGATTAAGAATGGTGAAGTATGGATGAATGCTTTAGATTCCCGTAATAAGATGTCACATACCTACGATTTCAAACAATTTGAACAGATTATTATAAATATTGAAAAGGATTATTATCCTGAATTGGAGAACATGTATTTGGTGATGCTGAAATTTGCAGAAGAAGAGATGGTAGATGAAAGTAAACATATCTAATCATGGATTAAGTACGGAACAGTTAAACATACTGCGTAATATTTTGTTGCCCTTCTCAAAACAAATTGAGAGAGTTGGTTTGTTTGGTTCGCGTGCTACTGGTTCTTATCGTCCTAATTCTGATATTGATATAGTTATTTATGGTTCGCTTGATGAAAAAACCCTTGATCGTATATTTACTTTACTTAATGACAGTAACTTACCGGTTAAAGTAGATGTACAATCTTATGATCTGATCACCTATCCACCTCTCAAAGAACATATCGATGCTAACATGCTACTATTGTTTACGCATGACCAATTTGAAGAGATCTAATAGACCTCTTTTGAAACTCTACTTCTGCTGGTGATTTGTACGTGATACCGGTACTCTGCTCCTCACGTACATTAGAGTACGCTGCGGGTCGAGGTTCCGCGTCTCCTTCACACCCTTGCGCATAAGCGAGTTTCAAAAGAGGTCTAATAAAGGGGTTGGAAGTAGTGATATAGTCAATTCAGGAGGATTGGGTAGCAGGAGCGATCGAAGACGACGTAACCAACTTCTCATCAATTGACTATAGTAAAAGATGAGCTTAAGTAATGTTCAACTAAGCATAAACATGAAAAATCCTTTATCGATATATATACACTGGCCGTTTTGTTTGTCAAAATGTCCATATTGTGATTTTAATTCTCATGTTGTAGATAAAGTAGATCATGATACATGGTTGAAATGTTATGAACTAGAGCTTGATCATTTCAAGGATATTATAGGTCATAAATATATAAAATCTATTTTCTTTGGAGGTGGAACTCCATCTTTAATGAAGCCATTTGTTGTTGAAGGAATAATTAAAAAAATAGCAAATTTAGCAATAATAGATGAGCAAACAGAAATTACTTTAGAAGCGAATCCCACTTCATTTGAGACTGAAAAATTTAGGGACTTTAGATCAGCTGGAATAAACCGTGTGTCAATTGGTGTCCAGTCTCTAGTGGAAGATGACTTAAAGAGTTTAGGACGACAACATGATGTAGGGCAAGCAATCAAAGCTATTGAAACAGCTCGCCATCTTTTCCCTAGAATATCTTTTGACCTAATTTATGCAAGAAGTAACCAAACTCTAGAAAGTTGGCAAGATGAACTTACCAATGCCATGAAACTTGCCTCAGGTCATATCTCACTGTATCAACTGGTAATCGAAAAGGGTACGTTATTTTACAAATTGTTTAACGAGGGAAATCTGACTATACCAAACTCAGATCAAGCAGCTGACCATTATGAGTGGACTAACTGCTATTTAAAGTCTCAAGGATATCTTAGATATGAAATATCAAATTATGCTATATTAGGTCATGAATGTAAGCATAACTTGACATATTGGCAATATGACAATTATTTAGGTATAGGTCCGGGTAGCCACAGTAGGGTTAACATGTGTGATAGTAATTTTACATCTAATCTCTATAGTATCATGATGTGGCATAAACCAGAAAAATGGTTACAAGCTGTAGATAGTTTAGGATGTGGTATTCAGCAGATTAATAAACTTTCTATGCAAGAAATAATTGAAGAAATGTTGATGATGGGACTACGTCTTGAAAAGGGTATAACTATTGATAGTATACAGAAAAGAACTGGTAAACAATTATTTGAGATTTTAGATATGGGAAAGGCAACATACTATAAAGAGCTAGGTTTACTTAGGTGGGATGAGGGATTAGGTGATAAAGGTCATATTAATCTTACAAACAAAGGTCTAATGTTACATAGCTATATAGTGCCAAGGTTATTTAAAACCTCAGTTTTGGATTAAAATTAAAAATTTTAATCCAAAACTGGCTAGAATATAGTAAAAATTTTGCACCATCGCAGTGGTGCTATTTTTGCTATTGTTTTGTACCATTGAAGCCCTAATACTCATAAGCTTTTCTCCTATAATTTTAATTAACATTTTAGCAATTATTTCGACTTAATATATTAGTCAATTTTTCGTGAAAATTGAGGAAAATCCCAAAAAAATCACTATAAAAATAGTGTTCTTATAATCATACTTTTAGTTGTACTATTATTATAATAGTCAACAAAAATAGGTTAATTTAAGTACTTAATTAATGTTAATGTTGCTATATAATTATATTAAATAATTATGTAACAATTTAGTTTATCTAGCCCCTGTGAACAAAATTTAAATTGTCTATATTTTGAGTATTTTTAAGAGAAAATTAATAAAATTTTTGCCATAATAGTTAATCCTATTTCAAAAAAATCTTATAATTTGCAGCTAAAAAGTTAAAATAGAGTAATTTGAATTTTGTTCAGAGCCTAGATATATGACACCAGTTCATTTCATCTTCCTAAAAATACAATAACCAAAACTACCAAACTGAAAGTTCAGAACAGCAAAAATGTTAACCCTCGAAAACTATAATAACAATTTTACTGCCTGTTATTAGATTAACATTATTCTGAAGAGCCTAAAAAATTTTTTAATTTTATTAAAAAATCCCCTTTACTCTGCGGAAAAATAATTGTATTTATGCAAGACGATACTACGTGATGTAGTGTCAGCACCGAGGTTAGAGGACAATCTATCAAATTTCAATCTAACCTCAGTGTCTATTTTTCGCAAAACAAAAAACAGGATTTTACTCTATGCCCTCCTATATTAGAAATCAATAAAAAACTACTTAATTTAAATAAAAAATACCAATAACATCATCAGTGCAAACGCTATTGAAACTAATAATATAATTAAGGTAAGTATATGACAACTTTTGACTTAAATTTTACCCAACAAGCTGTAAGTAAAATGATTCTTCCTAAAACTAAACAAGATTTTTATAATGATACCAAAGAAAGGGGCTTGTATCTTATTGTGAACAAAAGCAAGACTTTTTACTTACGTAAAACAGTAGAGAAGAAAGGTCGTTGTCGGGCAATTAGATTAGGTAAATTTCCTTATATGTCGGTAGCAGAGGCAAGAAATAAAGCTGCTGAACTAAAAAGCCAAATAGAAAGAGGCATTAACCCTCTTGAAAAATTAGCTATTGCAAATAATCAAATAGATAATCAACCAGCCGAACTAACAAATAATCCAATAGATGATAAATTAACCAAATTAACCGTTAAAGAGTTTTTTGATAAACATTATATTGAAGAACACTGTAAACGTAGAAATAGAGGCTGGGAAAATGATATTGCTAGAATGAAACGATTAGGTAAAGATTATTATGACATGAAAATAGCTACTGTAACAAGGGCTGATATTCAGAAAACGTTTAATGATATTAGCAACAATAGAGGTCCATATAGTGCTAACGACTTTGTTAAGTTATTTAGTGCGATGTTCAATAGGGGTATTAAATGGGAAATGTTAGAGAAGAATCCAACAAAGGGTATTGAAAAGAATCCGGAAAAAGTTAGAGAACGATATATTGCAACCATAGAGGAATTGACAAAGTTTATTAAGACAGTTATTGCAGAATGTACTAGTATAACTGCAGATGCTATCTTAATGCTATTATTTACTGGAGCTAGGAGAAGTAATGTTTTATCTATGAAATGGCAGGATATTAATTTTGAAAACATGACATGGACTATACCAGCTAAGATTGCTAAAAATAATAAAACACAAAGAGTTCATTTAGTGAACTCTGCCCTAAGCATATTGACAAGAAGACAAAAAGAAAATAATAATAAATCAGTATGGGTATTTCCAAGTAGCCATAAAGATAGTAAGAGTGGTCACATAGCAGTCCCACAGGAGGCTTGGCAGAAAATTTGTAAAGTAGCGGGTATTGACGACTTAAGGATACATGACTTAAGAAGAACACATGGTAGTTGGATGCGTAAAGCTGGAGCAAATAGAGAGATAATAGGTGAGGCTTTAGGTCATAAGGATCAAAGGTCAACAGAAGTATATGATATTATAGCTAAGGAGCAAGTTAGAGAGTTTCAGAACAAAGCTGCGATTCCATTCGACAAAATTCTGAAAGACACAGAATTTTTTACAGAAAATAAAGTAGCTCTGCCAAAAGAAACAAAAGAAATTACTGATAATGTTCAATTTAATAATATTATTGAGGCATTGCAAATACAGATTAAAGCACAGCAAAAAATGATTGAAGAATTGATGCAACAGATAAGAGATGTTAAATATACTTAAACGCAAGAGTAATGCTGAGTATATGTTGAGTAAACAGCATAGCTACTTAAGCTTATTCATAGTTAGTAATGATAAGCTCTTTGGCGATTTCTTTCTGTACATTTACTTTCTGTCCGGTTATGGTGTATTTAATGTCAACAGTATTTATGGTAAAATCTTGGTATATTTCTCGGATAAAGTCAGTATTACTATTAGAAATCATTAGTTTTACCCCTTTGCTAGTGAGTTCCTTGGCAAAATCTCTTAGCCTGACTTGTTCCTGTTCATTAAAGGGCAATCGAGTATAAAATTTCTCTCCAGCCTTATGATAAGGCGGATCAAAATAGACAAAATCATTTTCCTTAGGTTCGATAAATGAGAAATCAGTGACGTAAATTACGGTATCACTTAGAAAGCTACTGCATTGTTTTAGCCTTTTCTTAAAATGAGAAATACCATAGTTGTGAGTAGAAAAGTGCAAGCCAAGCTTGCCCTTTTTGTTGATACAATAAATACCATTGAAACAATATTTATTTAAATAAAGAAATCGAGCAGTGATGTTAGTAGGGTCATTGCTGTTATCATTGTTTAATTGTTTAGTACACTGTAATAATATTCTTTTGAGTGCTGTGCTTTGTGTTGGGACAATAAATCATTTACTGCTGTTGGATTCTTTTTTACCATATTATAGCTGGTAATTAATTCTAAATTAATATCAGATAAAAAACATTGTTTGAATCTATCTTTGATTTTAAAGAACAACGCCCCACCGCCAAGAAAAGGCTCGTAATAATTATTGAACGAGAGAGAAGTAGGAAGGCGGTCTATTAACTGATCGACAATTTTCCCCTGACTTCCGCAGATTTTTTGATATTAGTTGTTATAAGTGGCATTAGTAAGGAGGTGAAGTGGTACTCTCGTTCTATTGTGCCTAGTAGATATTTTATTATTGACTTTAACTGCGATGTTGTTTATTATTTAATTAATTGAATATAGCCCCATATTTTATAGCCCTAATATGTACATACGTCGTAAAAAAAGTCCTAATAGTCCAAGGCAATCTATCCAAATAGTAGAAGGTTATCGTGATAGTAAAGGTAACGTCAAACAGCGTATAGTACGTCATTTAGGAGTCTTCGTAGATGAAGTAGAAGAAGCTAAATTAGTCGCTTTAGCACAGGATTTGATTGCCAAGATTAAAGCTGAGAGAGAAGCTGCAACTGGGCAGGGGAATTTGTTTACTGATGATACTAACGAGGTTAAAAGAGGTCGTCCAACTAACAAACAGTTAAAAGATATTTTACCTGTTAATGAAGTAAAACTAAATGAGGTTGTAGAAGTCAAGCGAGTTGTGGAAGGGGTGCATCAAATAGGTGGGCATGTTTATGATCAGCTGCATTTTAACCAGTTACTAGCAAGGAAACGTGATGCTGGGATGCTGAAGGATTTAGTATTAGCCCGCATGGTAAGACCAGATAGTAAAAAAGGGATAGTTGAGTATTTAAGCGATCAATTTGACAAGCATCATGATCTAGATGCTACTTATCGGATGATGGACAAATTACATGAGCAAATACCTAAAATTAAAGAATTATGCTTTAAAAACACCCTAACCCTGATTCCTAATAAAGAGATTAGCCTAGTATTTTTTGATGTCACTACACTATACTTTGAATCAGTAGAAATAGATGAGCTAAGAGCCTTTGGCTATAGTAAAGATCATCGCTTTAATACTACGCAATTAGTTCTTGCCCTAGCAACTAATGAGGATGGACTGCCACTGGGGTACGAATTATTTAGTGGCAACACTGCAGAAGTTAGCACCTTAATTAAATCAATTAACAGTTGGCAAGCTTATCTTAAGGTTAAAGATGTCTGTTTTATTGCTGACCGGGCAATGTTTAGTAAAGCTAACTTGCAAGCTCTCGATGAAGGTGGTTATCGTTATATTGTGGCAGCAAAGCTTAAAACACTCACGAAAGAAAAGAAGCAACAAATATTATCAGGGGAAAACTATAAGCCAACTGTTATAGGCAATGATCTTACCTGGATTGCCGATTTAGAACATGAAGGTAAGCGTTTAATTACCAGTTATAAATCTAAAAGGGCTATTAATGATGCACAGGAGCGACAAAAAATTTTAGATAAAATTAACAAAACTATCGGTGAGTTTGGTAATACCAAAAAACTTATATCTAATAGTGGAGTAAAAAAATATACTTCTAGTGAAAATGGCAAGAGCTATATTGACCCAAAGAAAATAACAGAAGATGGATTATGGGATGGCATACATGGGGTAATCACCAATGACCAAACTATAACTCCACATGAAGCAATAGCAAAATATGCTAGATTATGGGTAATTGAAGAGCAATTTAGAATCAATAAACATAATTTACAAATGCGTCCAATTTTTCACTGGACTAAACAAAGGATAGAAGCACACATAGCTGTGTGTTATATGAGTTTTGCAGTGCTTAAAACTATAGAATACAAGGTTGCTCTGACCCAAAAGATCAGTGTAACTAACATCGTTGAATTATTAATATCAGTACAGGCTTCAATCTTAAGACATACAAAGACTGGTGATCTTTATAGACTACCAAGTGCAATAAAAAACGAAGCTAGAAAAATCTATAAAACCTTTAACATCAAACGTTCAGACCATGCTGCAATATATTTAAAATAACAAAATAATGTTGTGCCTAAATTTTAAAAATCCCAGCACTATGAGCCTTCTAAGCTTATGCCTTATTAAAAAATGCGGAAGTCGGGAAGAATTGAGAGTGAGTTGTTAAATCCGTTAATTATGGCGATATATCAAACACTAATCAAATATAACAGAGTACCGATCTTAGAGGGGGCAAATAGCCCACCTGAGATAGAGATTGGATATGTTTCACCACTATCTAGGGTACAAAAAACATCAGCAATAACCAGCGTTGAACAAGTATTAGGTTTTTTCCAAAGAAGTGGTATAAGTAACTTTTTTCCTGAGATTTATGATAATATTAACTGGGATGAGTGTTTTAAACTATTTTTTGAACTACGAGAAGCCCCAAGCTCAATCCTCAAGAGTGAACAAGAAGTATTACAAATCAGACAACAACGTAAGATGATGCAAATGCAACAATTACAACAGCAACAACAGATACAAGGACAATAAAATGAAACTATCAATTAACTCGGGAGCAACTCAATCTCCACCCACAATAGTGACAAAAGAGCAATTAAAATCAATTTATTTGCAGATTTTTAGTGGAGAAGATGGTAGAATAGTATTAGAAGACTTGGCTCAATTAAGTGGTGTGTATCACAGCAACTTTATACGGCAAGAAAGCAACTACACCGCTTTCAATGAAGGCATGCGAGCTTTGTTTTTATACATATGCTCGCAAGCGTCAAGAGATGATGGAGTTAATAATATTGATGGTGCTAAAATAGAGTAGTAGTTTACAATAGTAAAAAAATAGTTTTTAAACAGACAAATGTGATTTTTTATAATGAGGATAACTTATGAGCAGTAAACCGCTGATATCGTTGGACTATGCAATTAAATATTTACTTAAGAACAAAGGTGACTATGAGATAGTCGAGGGATTTATTTCGGCGATACTTAGAGATGCCGGCGGCTATTCAGCAGTAAAAATCATTGCCTTACTGGAGAGTGAAAGTAATAAAGAAAGTGTAGACCTAAAAAAAAGCATTGCTGACGTTGTTGTTGAAGACCAACAAGGTCATAAATATATTGTTGAGATAGATCGCACTTATACTAGCTTGTTTCTCCATAAAGCTTGCTTTAATACTAGCCGGTTGATTGTTGATAGTATTTATGCGAGTCAAGATTATGCTAGCATCAAAAAAGTATTTCATATCAACTTAATATATTTTGCTTATGCAGGTATGAAATCGCCTTTATATTACGGTAAAACTATTTTTAGAGAAATCGATAGAGAACATCCTATAGACCTGCATCTTGCTGATACAGAGGGTAAGGTAGTGGATATTCATAATGTATTTCCAGAATATTTTGTTATTTCCGTACCACTTTTTGACGATATTATAAAAAAGGAAATGGATGAATGGTTATATTTTGCTAAACACAATGAGGTTAGAGATGATTTTAAATCACCTTATATGAAGAAAGTAGCTGAACGACTTAGCATCCTAAAAATGACTACAAAAGAACGTATAGCTTATAATAGATATGTCAATGAATCCTTAAAACAACGTGATTATATAGTTTCAGCTGAGCAAAAAGGTAGGGAAGAAGGTAGGGAAGAAGGTAGGGAAGAAGGTAGGGAAGAAGGGTTTGAGAAAGGTGAAGAAAACAAAGCTATAGCTACAGCAAAAGAAATGTTAATTGATAATGAGCCAATAGAAAAAATAGTTAAATATACAAAACTAACCATTGAAAAAATAGAACAGTTAAAAAAAGAAATAGAAGTGTTAAAAGAAGAATAACCTATGAGTAAAGAAGTAACTGCTAATAACTATGAAACTAGTCCTAATTCCTTTGGTAATGATTGGTTAGCTAATATGCCTGAGGAAATACGTAAGGCTGAGTCACTGGGTAAATTCAAGGATGTCTCATCTTTAGCTCAGAGCTATTTGGAAGCAGAGAAAAGCTTGAATCAACGAATTGCCATGCCAAAAGATGATAGCTCTGATGAAGAATGGCATAAATTTTATTGTCGACTTGGACTGCCTGAAGATAAGAGATATACTGATAAACGACCCAAGGAAGATGAGGAGTACTTAACTCGTTATGAAGACATGTTTTACCAAAGCGGACTATCTAAAAGACAAGGTGAGAAGCTGCTTAATTCTCTGTATGGTTTTTCGCAGGATTTACAAAAACAGCAAAAAAATGCTATCGAGCAAACACGTCACTCTCACATTGGTTGGTTGAAAAACACTTATGGTGAAGGTTTTGACAGTAAGATGACAGTGATGCAGGCAGCCTTGTCTAAGTTTGGTACTAAAGAACTAGCTGAATTAATTGAAGATTCCAATTACTCGCCAGCTTTAGTAGATTTGTTAGTTAGGGTTGGTGAAACTTTAAAATCCGACTCGTTAGTAACTGGTAAAGAGCTACCTGCAATTAATAGCCGGGAAGCTGCATTGTCAGAGATAGAAAAACTTGATTCTGACCCTGAGTTTATGGTAAAATTAAGGACTAAAGACCATACGGGACATGATCAAGCTGTTAGACGTATGCAACAATTATATAAGATCGCTTATGATAAAAAACAATAAAAAATAACGTAACCAACCAATCATTAAAGTCATGAAGTAGGTGACAACTCATTTAAGGCTGCAACTTCGCAATAACCTATCATAAAAGAGCCACTAATAGCATATATACCCGAAAGCTTGTTAGCTGCATAGCGGACAACAACCACATTCTAGTATAAATGATATAGCACTTTAAATATTGATAGATTATTTGAGGAGGAAAAATGGAACAAATAACAGATGGTCTTAAAGAACAATTTGCCAAAAATATCAGCCTAGTTATTCAACAAGAAGGTTCTAAGCTGCGAAAATGCGTTACTAATGGTACGCAAGATACTGAAGTAATTAGCTTTGAGTCAATGACTACCCATGAGGTCGAGAGTAGAGCTAGACACCTAATTGATCATAATGGCTTACATGGACATTATGCTGATGATGGAGACCCTGCTAGATTAGAACAAATAGAATTTAAAATTCCTACTATTTCAAGACGCTTTTTGACGGCATCAAGCTATCATTGGAACGCTACCATGGATAGAAATGATAAGTTGAACTTATTAACCGACCCCACCTCACATTTTCCTAAAATGGCAGGTTGGGCAATGGGTAGACAACAAGACCGGGTAATTATTAGTGCTTTTGCCAGTCCTGTCAGAGCAGGACGGACAGGCAATAATGTGATTAACTTTGATGTAGCTAATAATGTGATACCGGTAGGAATTAGGGTTACTGATGCTAATTTAACCTTAAATGCTCAAGCTGCAGTTGCTGGCAACAGAGGTATCATTGACTCGAAAAGAGCTGGGCTAACTGTTGAGAAACTAATTAAAGCTCATCATATCTTAAAAAAACGCTCTTTTGGTATGTATGATAAATTATACTTACTATGTTCAAGTAATCAAATCTCCGACTTGTTACGCGACCCGCAAATTACCAATTATGAC